>CAZKHC010000018.1:0-1300 GCA_964552135.1 uncultured Algimonas sp.
TATTTCTATTTGCCTTCTTCTTTATTTTTCTAGCCTGGGCTTGGCGAAGAGAAGGGAATTAGTTACCATAGTTTTTCACGGCATATTTAGACTATTCTGCCTAATATGATCTAAGTTGGATCAATACATAAAGACCTTTTAAAATGCGCAATTCCGTAACTATGACGACGCTCCTTATCGCGAGCTTTGGACTTTCCTCTTGCGGGGTACATAAAATTGTTACCGTGCCAGCTAAGGGCGTTTATGAAACAACGAAATTTGTCGGGAAAGCCGCTGTAGACACAACAATGTTTGTTGGCGAAGCCGCTGTGGGCACTACAAAATTTGTCGGGGAGACGGCGATCGATGGAACTAAGATGGTCGGTAAGGGCCTTTGGGCAACTGGCAAAGGAGTCTATTACATCGGAACTGTGCCGGTTAAGATTACTAATGCAGCCCTAGATACGTCAGCCAAGGTTTTGACACTGACTACGCAAGCTGTAGACGCGGCTGGCAGTGTTGTTACCGTTTCCAGAGATATTGCTGCGCTGCGTCTGGACGCCGAACTTGCAGGATTGAAAACGGCCAAAAACATCCTGTCCGTCATCGTAGATGTCGCCCAATAGGTAACGCAATTGTCAGAATGATGACTCATCGCGAGTTTTGCCAATACACATAAATCGTGCTATTCTCCAAAAAACGAGGAGAATGCCATGCGTAAATTCCTAGCAACGCTGTCAACAGCGGCTCTATTTGCGACCCCTATGATGGCCGAAGCAAGAGGTTTTGATTCAGACTTTTCAAATACAATAGTTGGTCCAATCAAGTTAAAAATTATCGTGTCTGAAGACCTCGCTCATCGTGCGAATAATCTGCCAAAAAAGCTCTCCGACCGCGGGTCTAGATCACGGTTAAACGCGTCTTTTTCCAATAATGGGCATTACGGCGATAAGGAAATCACCTACTTGCTAGAAGAAATGGAAGAAGAATTACGAGACGACTTCGAAAAATATGGGATTACCCTCTCAGATACGGCCCCGACAGTCCTTCAAGTTACCATCGAAGAAGTTAAACCCAACCGACCGACATTCAATCAATTGGCGAAAGATAGTTCTCTCTCATTTAGAAGTATCAGCATCGGCGGGGCCGAGATCACGGCAAATCTGTCTGCAGTCAGCGGCGAGAGTTTAGGCCAAGCTGAATATGAGTACTTCTCATCTTTCAATGACAGAGCAACCGTTGGGTTCGGCGTTTGGACGGACACCAACAGAGCTTTTTCACGGTTTTCAAAAAAGCTGAGCAAAAAACTTGCTGCGCTCGG
>CAZKHC010000018.1:1400-7072 GCA_964552135.1 uncultured Algimonas sp.
CACACCCAGTCTAAACCGTCGGGGACGGCTATCGTCCCATTTGTTTCAACGGCAATTCTATACCCTTCGGATTGTAAGGTGAGAATTAGCGCCCGATCCAATTGTAAAAGCGGCTCCCCACCAGTGCAGACAACCCATTTATCGCCCTCACCTCTCCATAGCGACGCGACCTTCTTTGACAAAGCTTGGGCATCATATTTCCCGCCATTCATTCCATCCGTTTTTACAAAATCGGTATCACAAAACTTACAAACTGCAGTTCCCCGATCAGCTTCTAACCCGGACCATAAATTACATCCGGCGAAACGCAGAAAAACAGCGACAGTCCCCGCGCGAACGCCTTCGCCCTGCACCGTTAAAAATATCTCTTTGACTGCATAACTCATCGCAAATTGCCTTGGTATTTAGCCCATCCATCGGCCCGAAGTTCACAGGCCGGACAATCACCGCACCCATATCCCCAATCATGAAGTTCCGCATGCACTCCTTTATAACACGTATGGCTCTTCACTCGGATGATTTCGACCAACACATCACCACCGAGCTCCTTTGCCAACTCCCAAGCGCCCGCTTTCGACAAATGCATGAGCGGCGTATGCAATAAAAATGATCGATCAAGGCCGAGCGAAATTGCGGCCATCTGTGCGTCCAAAGTTTCTTTCCGACAGTCCGGATAGCCCGAAAAATCTGCTTCACACATACCGGCAACAAGATGCGAAAACCCGCGTCGCCAACCTAAGGCGGCGGCATAATTTAGAAAAATCAAGTTCCGGCCTGGCACAAATGTCGTAGGCAAGCCATTCTCATGCACGCCGATTTCAACATCGCGCGTCAAAGCGGTTTCGCTAATCTGTCCTAGACCTGCCAAATTAATAATATGGTCCTCACCGAGCCTGTCAGCCCATTCCGGGAATGCCGCTCGTACAGCCGCGCGAACATCTAACCGGCATTTCATTTCGACATCATGACGTTGACCATATGCGAAGCCAACTGTTTCAACTTTCTCAAATCTCTCAAGTGCCCAAGCCAAACAGGTCGCGGAATCTTGCCCGCCCGAAAATAAAAGGCCCGCTGTTTGATTTTTAAACGTCATGGCGAGCCGCATAACGGATTACGTGAACAGCGCCAAGCCATCAGCTCACGATAGGCAATACATACAGTATTCGGTACAAAACTTGCATCTTTTTCGGAATGATACATCACATAAAAAAATTGTCTCAACTCAAGGGCAAAAAACGTTATATCGTCTTGGGACTTCTCGCATTTGAGCTTGTGAGTTTACCTGCAGCCGCGCAAATCGTACATAAAGCGGCTTTCGACGTTAGACCGCTCGTAACTGCCGTTGAAATTCCAACGTCTGAGACCGGGGTTTCGCGCTTTCTTGTGACTTCAAATGCAGGCTTTGACGTGTTCGCAAATGATGTCGAAGGCGACGTATCGGTCCAAGTACATGTGACAGGATCCTTAGGTGGGACGGTACGTTTTGGCGGTGCAGCCCAACTTCCCGGACCTCAATCTGTATGCGCTACATCGACGGACCAGAACGCCGTTATTTATAAAGCGGAGCGCAAAATTGAAACTCGTAAGGCACCTGCGGCCGAGCGCGCGGTTATGATGGAATTCAATTATAACCCTACGGCGCGTCCAGAATTTAAATTTATCGCGGATGAAGATAAATCCGCACTTATCTCCTTGTGCGCAAATTAAAGTCCTTAACCCGCGATTTCCGCTAAAAACGCGTCTCCAAACCGCTCCAGTTTACTAGGCCCTACGCCGCTCACCTCGAGCAATTCTTCTCGCGTTTTCGGGCGGAGCGAAACCATATCAATTAGAGTGGCATCCGAAAATACGACAAAGGCTGGCTTACCAAGTTGCTTTGCATAATCCATCCGCAAGGCCTTGAGCCTAGACAGTAGCTCAGACTCTTCGTCCCCAAGCGAGGTCTGTTGAGTAGACGCTGAAGCGCGGCTGACGCGCTTTTTCCCAAGACGTTTCACGGTCGGGTCCTTACATTTGAATGGTTCTTCATCCTCTAGAACAGCTCGCGCTTTCGGACGAATTTCAAGACGTCCGTAAGCTTCCATATTCACATTTAGGTATCGCAGGGCGACGGCTTGCCGAAGCAGGCCTTGAAACCACGCTTTAGATTTATCTGAGCTCCCAAACACGGGAAGCTTGTCATGACCATATTGCAAAATACGGTCACTCTCATCCCCGCGTACGACCGCAATAACGTGGGTTGCACCGAAACGCTGGCCTGTTTGCTCGATTGCCATAAACAAAGCCTTCGCCGCGTCTGTAGCATCGATGAGCTCCGGAGGATTTTTGCATACATCGCAATTCCCGCAAGGCTGGGAAGGTTCGCCAAAATAGGCCATTAAAACCTGACGACGACATTTCGAGGCTTCGCAATATCCCAGCAAGGCATCCAGACGGCGATGCTCTCTTATTTGGTGATCCGCGTCGGACCCGTCATCTGAGATGAACTGGCGACGCATTCGGATATCATCCAGCGCATATATCATACCTGTTTCTGATGGTGCGCCGTCGCGCCCGGCTCGGCCAATTTCTTGGTAATATGCCTCAAGAGAACTCGGGAGGTTCAAATGATATACAAAACGGACATTTGATTTATCAATACCCATACCAAAAGCGATTGTCGCAACCATCACTACGGCAGGCTCCGCCAGAAATAGCTCTTGGTTTTCAAAACGAACCTCTGCCGATAAACCCGCATGATAAGGCAGCGCATTAAAGCCCTGCTCTTTAAGAATTTGCGCATATTTTTCTGTGTTCTTCCGAGACAGACAATAAACAATGCCAGAATGTCCTCGCTGTCTTTCCATCCAAGCTAGTAATTGCTGAGTTCGATTGGTCAGAGACGAGACAGCAAGACTTAAATTTGGTCGATCAAACCCGTGTACAATAACCTCTCCATTTCCAGAGAAGAGCTGCGCGGTAATATCCTTGCGCGTCGATTCATCCGCTGTCGCGGTGAAGGCCGCTATACGGGAGTTCGGGAACAAGTCTTTGAGGCGACTTAAATCTGCATATTCGGGCCGAAACGCTGGTCCCCATTTCGATACACAATGTGCTTCATCAACAACAAAAAGTGCCGGATCCAACGCCTGCATCGCCGACAACATTCTGAGCTGCATGAGGCGCTCGGGCGACAGATAAAGAAGCTTTGCATTCCCTTGAGCAATCCTCTTCCACTCTGTCACATTCTCTTCGCGTGATTGCCCAGAGTGAATTGCAGCAACCGCAACACCATTGGCCCGTAGTCCCGCAGCTTGATTATCCATCAGCGCAACCAAGGGAGAGATCACGATCGTCGGTCGTTCGAGCAATTGACTGGGGACTTGATAACAAATCGATTTCCCAGCGCCTGTCGGCATAACAGCAAGAACATTCTTGCCTGCTAAAATATGATCAACGATCTCTTCTTGACCGGGACGAAAAGCCTTGTGCCCGAAGCTATCGGATAAAATATGTAAGGGGGTCGTCATCGGAATTCATTGACGCGAATTCAACGCCCGCGCAAGGCATGTACGTCCTGCGTAAACAAGCTTTTACACGCAAGGCTCAAAATGCAATAGCGCGCCCATCATGGCTTCACCCTCGACAGATCAATCCCGCAGTTCAGGTGCGGCCTTTGCGGCAAAAATCGACCAGGATAAAGCTGGGCGCGGCAAAGGCCGATCCCTTAGACCTCTCGCGAAACTTTGGCCGTTCATCCGACCCTACCCTGGACAGCTTTTCGCCTTCCTGATGTTTTTGGTGCTGTCGGCTTTAGGAAGTCTCACGCTGCCTTGGATCGTTAAACTGATTGTGGATTGCGGATTTGGTGAGGCTAAAAACGCAATTGCAATTTGCACGTCAATAGCGGGGGACGCAGATGTATCTCTGAATCGCTACTTCATTTTTGCCGCCATTTTTGGCCTATTTTTTTCAATCGTCGGCGCTTTACGGTTTTTCTTCATCACTCGATTGGGCCAAAGGGTCATCGCGGATATTCGAATGGCCGTTTTTAATAGATTAACTTTTTTATCGCCAGCTTATTTTGAACGGGTGCGAACGGGCGAGGTATTATCGCGCCTAACTACGGATACCACCCTAGTTGAAACCGTTATAACTGGCTCAGTGAGTTTTGCACTTCGGTCTATCGCCCAAGTCATTGGCGCGATTGCGATGATGTTTTTCTTGTCATGGAAACTAGCGCTCATGGTTTTGTGCATCGCGCCCGCTATGATTTTTCCGCTTGTTTTAACGGGAAAGAAAATCAAGCGCCATTCGCGAGATAGTCAGGACAGACTGGCCGACGCCTCGGCTCGCGCGGGCGAAGCAATTAGCGGAATACAAACTGTCCAAGCCTACACACAAGAAGGGGCGGAACGTCATAATTTTAGCACCGATATAGAGGCCAGTTACACTGCCCAACGCAAACGTATCTTTGTCCAGTCCGCGCTAACAGCGCTTATGTTCGCTATCGCTCTCACTAGTATGATTATGATTTTGAACATTGGAGCATGGTTTGTTCAGAATGGACAGATGACTGGCGGCGCAATCACAGCTTTTGTCGTGTTTGCATTTATGGCCATAGCGGGCGCGAGTTCTTTGACGGAAACTTTCACCAACCTCCTACGCGCAGCAGGTGCAGCAGACCGCCTCGTCGAAATTTTGGACGAAAAACCGATTATAACCGCGCCTGAAAATCCAGTGACTTTAGATGTTGTGAAAGGCGACTTAGCCTTCGACGCCGTCAATTTTGCTTATCCAACACGAACCAATCTTCCAGCTCTGACGGATATGACATTTGCGATTAAACAAGGCGAAACGATTGCTTTGGTCGGCCCAAGCGGTGCCGGAAAATCTACGGTCTTTCAACTCCTCCTGAGATTTTATGATATTCAGGGCGGCGCAATTACATTGGATGGCATAGATATTCGAAAGTTAGATCCAGAAAATCTTCGTGCGTATATCTCCGTCGTTCAGCAAAACACGCCTCTCTTCTCTGGTACGCCGGCCGAAAACATTGCTTATGGCCGTGTCGGCGCTACCCGAGCAGAGATTGAAAGAGCTGCCAAAGCGGCTTTTGCGCACGAATTTATTCTCGCTTTACCGGAAGGGTATGACACGGATATCGGCGAACAAGGCGCGACACTTTCCGGTGGGCAGCGTCAGAGACTAGCTATCGCCCGCGCAATATTACGTGATGCGCCCATCCTACTTTTAGATGAAGCGACCTCGGCGCTCGACTCGGAGTCAGAGCAAGCGGTTCAGAAAGCTTTCGAACAAGCCTCGAAAAACCGGACAACACTGGTGATTGCCCATCGTCTTTCGACTGTATTGCAAGCCGACAGAATTATTGTGCTCGAAGAGGGTAAAATTGTTGAAATCGGAAGCCACGCGAAGCTAATCGCGCAAGAAGGACTCTATGCGAGACTTGCAAAAATTCAATTTGAGCAAGGATCTGAATTAATCGGCTAATTCAGCACCATAGCGGCAGCCCCATAAAGCGGTACGAAATCCGCTTGAATCAAATGGACCGGTATATTCTTAACATACCAGCTACCGGAACCTCTATTCTTGAAACGGGAAATAAAGTCTGAGCCCGCTATAAATTTCGAAATATGGCGAGATACGCCTCCGCCGATAATCACGCCGCCTGA
>CAZKHC010000018.1:7172-15671 GCA_964552135.1 uncultured Algimonas sp.
TCGCGAGGACCAATAAGCTAAAATTTTTGCTTCAAGATCATCTATAGGTGCAAACGCTGTATGGCCGCCCTCCGTCGGGACAATACGTAATGGGTCCCCTGGAAGGATAAATGAGACGCCCAATCCCGTACCGGGCCCCAAGACCGCAACGGGTTTGGTATAATCAATTTTTCCTGGAATGAGTACATCAAACCCATCATCCGGTAAAACGGTCGCGCCATTCGCCATGGCGACAAAGTCATTTAATACGACGGCCGTCTCAAATCCAAACGTCATTTTAAGGTCTTCTTCTGAAACAATCCAATTCAGATTTGTCATCCGAATTTCATCATCAAATTTCGGACCCGCAAAAGCAAAAGCACCCGCTTTGGGTTTAACATCGTGTGTCTTGAGAAAAGCCGCTACGACATCATTGAAATGCGAATGTTCGGCAACAGTATATCGCTCAGAGTGATGTAATGCGATGCGCCCATTTTCTGTTCTCTCGGCTAGCGCCAAGCGGCAATTCGTTCCCCCGACATCACCAACAAGTGTTAGGCCTGCGGTTAATCGAACCACGGCATATCCCCTAGCGTTGACGCGCCGCTCTCCGCGTTTGTCGCAATGGCTCTTTGCGCCGCAAACATATTCATTCCCAATGCGGCGAGTTGTGGTTGAGGCGGTTGGACGGCAACTGTCCGGGCAGACAATTCAACACCTAAAACTTCGACTATATTATTGGCGGGGTCCACACGCACCATATCACCTGTTTGAATTTTCGCGATGGCACCACCCAATAAAGCTTCCGGATGAAGATGAATGGCGCACGGCACTTTACCCGACGCCCCCGACATACGGCCATCCGTGACCATGGCCACAGCGAAGCCCTTATCCTGCTGCAAGCCCAAAATTGGCGTGAGTTTATGGAGTTCAGGCATACCATTCGCGCGCGGTCCTTGGAATCGCAGAACGACGACAAAGTCTCGCTCCAACTCTCCAGCTTGATGCATGGCAATTAAATCATTCTGGTCATCAATAACAATAGCCGGAGCTTCAACCTTCCAATGCTCAGGTTGAATTGCAGAAATTTTCATAACTGCACGGCCGAGATTACCTTCTAAAAGCGCAAGACCACCATCCGTTCGAATTGGCGATTTAACCGTTGTCAAAATGTCCTTGTTCAAACTTTCCTTTGGTCCATCGCGCCAGATAACACTATCTTGCTCAAGATGCATATTTTTGACGGGTTCTTTTGTATATTCATGAAGGCCATCACCGCCCGCAATTGTCGTCACATCCCCTTGAAGCAGACCCTCACTCAATAGCTCCCCAATCAGGAACGCCATACCTCCCGCCGCATGGAAATGATTCACATCCATAATTCCATTTGGATAGATCTTACAGATGAGCGGGACAACTTTGCTGATTGCGGCATAATCGTCCCAATTAATTATGGTGCCCGCCGCACGCGCAATTGCCGCCATATGGATTGTTAGGTTCGTAGACCCACCCGTTGCCATCAAACCGACCAAGCCGTTCACTATGCTCTTTTCAGAAATTACATTGCAGGCAGGGGTAAAGGCAGCCGCCTTTCCTTGTGCCATGTTCGTAATTTGAGTCGCGCGCCGAACGGTTTGCGCAGTTAAAGCATCTCTCAATGGGGTATTCGGATGAACGAAACTTGAGCCAGGCAATTGCATACCCATGACTTCCATCAGCATTTGGTTTGTGTTGGCGGTACCATAAAAAGTGCAGGTTCCGGGCGCATGATAACTGGCCGCTTCAGCTTCAAGAAGCTCTTCTCGCGTTGCTAAACCCGCTGCAAAAGCTTGCCGCACGCGCGCTTTTTCAGGGTTAGATAATCCCGACGGCATTGGACCAGCTGGCGCAAAAATTTGAGGTATCCAACCAAATCTTAGCGCTGCAATCATCAAACCCGGAACAATTTTGTCACACACACCAAGATGAATCGCTGCGTCAAACATATCATGAGAGAGCGCAATCGCAGCGCCTTGCGCAATATTATCTCGTGAAAAAAGCGAAAGCTCCATGCCCTCACGGCCTTGGGTTACACCATCGCACATCGCCGGCACACCGCCCGCCACTTGGGCCGTTGCACCATTTCGGCGAGCAGTATGGCGGATAAGCTCAGGAAACTTCTCAAAGGGCGCATGGGCCGAAAGCATATCGTTATAGGCAGTGACAATACCGATATTCGGCCATTTTGCGCCGAGGAGTTCCGTCTTTTCTAAAACAGCGCAGCCCGCGGACGCATGGGCGATATTTCCTTCGGAAAGGCGGCGGCGGCGTGGACCATCCCGCATTTGAGCCTCACAGGCCGCGAGATATCCCGCTCTCGATTTCTTCGACCGCTCGGCAATACGGGCAGTTACATCTTGAATTGCGGAATGGGTCATGGTGTCGGGCTCGCAAAGACATGAAGTTTTGCCCCAGCACGCAACAAAGCTTTTACTGGGGCGTCATGTAAAGGTTTATTTGGCGCTTCATCGAAGACGCGGCGCTTTTCACGACCGGGAATAAAGAGAAAAATCGCGTGTGAGTCTAGGACTGCCCGCAGGGTCAAGCTTATTCGGATTGCGTGCTCCCCGGCGACCGGGGCGCTCCCCGCATGAATTGCGCAAAGCGTTTTTTCATTTTCAAGAGAAAGAGCTTCCGATAAACCAATGCTGTTGGGAAACCAAGACGCCGTATGGGCATCAGACCCCATCCCCATGACGCATATATCAAACGGCAATTTTAAATTTTCAAATCTTGTTTCCGCAGTCTCGAGGCCCGCCTCCACGAAATCATGTCGTGTTTTCAGACCAAAAAAGTTAGCTTTCGCCGCCTGATTTTGGATTAATGTCTGACGGATAAAGTCTTCATTTGACCCGATTTGGCCCGGCTCAACCCAGCGCTCATCTACGAGACTAATTGTAACCTTGGACCAATCCAGATCTATCTTGGACAGAAGCTCATAGAGCGGTTTAGGAGAACGTCCGCCGCTCACCATAAGGCTTGCCTGGCCACGCATCTTTATCGCTTCCCGCAATATAATTTCTATGGCGGCGGAGGATTGCTCAACTATGTCACCGCGGTCATGAATTTGCGATAATTTCATTATGCAAAACCCGACCATACATCATCATTGCTTTCCAACATCCGATCTGCGTCTTCCGGACCATCTGAACCGGCCGGGTAATAGGATACGTTCTGGCCAACTTCCTGCCAGGCATTGAGAATTCCGTCGCACCATGTCCAAGCCGCTTCAACTTCGTCTCGGCGCATGAATAAAGACAGATTTCCGCGCACAACATCCATAAGGAGACGCTCATAGGCATCGGGATATCGCACCGTAAAATTGTCTGCATAGGACAGATTCAAAGGAAGCGTTTTTAATCGCAACCCGCCGGCACCGGGTTCTTTAATCTCCATCCAAAGATTGACAGCTTCATCGGGCTGAAGGCGAATGACAAGCTTATTTGGATTCACATTGATATCGGCGCCAAAAATAGAATGGGGAGTGGGCTTGAATTGGATAATAATCTCAGACCGCCGCGCGCTCATGCGTTTCCCTGTCCGAATATAAATGGGTACACCCGCCCAACGC
The DNA here is from genome assembly GCA_964552135.1 of uncultured Algimonas sp. Taxonomy (GTDB): domain Bacteria; phylum Pseudomonadota; class Alphaproteobacteria; order Caulobacterales; family Maricaulaceae; genus Litorimonas. Next base: position 10,762 of record CAZKHC010000018.1, read on the forward strand.
CAATTCTCTACCTTTGCATGAATTGCGATATAAGTTTCGGCATCACTTTCTTCGATATCTACATCCGTCAGATAATCTGGGACAGCCTCGCCGTTCACTTTCCCTTTGACATATTGTCCGCGCACTGTGGTTTCACGAACATTGCTCGCATCTATTGGTGCAAGCGCCCGTAAGACCTTTATCTTTTCAAGCCGTAAAGCATCGGCCTTTGTAGAGCCTGGCGCTTCCATCATCGTAAGACACAAGAGTTGGAGCAAATGGTTTTGCACCATATCTCGCAATGCGCCCGATTTATCATAATAGGCTCCGCGCCCCCCCGCACCGATATCCTCGGCGACTGTAATCTCGATATGATCTATCGAATCTCGATTCCACAGCGGCTCCAAGAGAACATTCCCAAAACGCAGAACGAGCAAATTTTGAACAGTTTCTTTTCCAAGAAAATGATCAATTCGATAAATTCGTTTTTCAGAAAAAACTTTCCCGACGGCCTCGTTGATTTCATCGGCAGATTCAAAGTCGTGACCTAAAGGCTTTTCGAGCACGACGCGGCTTTGTTTATGCGCGAGCCCCGCTTGCTTCAATCCTTGGCAAATATCGGAAAATAAAGCTGGCGGCATGGCAAGATAAAATACGCGGATTAGTTTTTCAGATTTATCGAGTTTTCCGCTTAAGCCGTCCCAATCCTTATCTGTTGTCACATCAATAGGCGCGTAATCAACGAGAGCGCAAAACGCATTCCAGTCTTTGTCTACTAATGTCTCGTCCGGATTGAATGACTTATAAGCCTCTTTAATCAGCGCTAGGTATTCATCTCGGCTAAGTTTGGATCGAGAGGCGCCAATAATTTTTGAATTTTTGGGAATTTGCCCATCACAAAACCGATGATACAGAGACGGTATGAGTTTCCGCCGAGCAAGATCGCCGGTCCCCCCAAATACAACAATCTCAAACGGCTCAACAGGAACGAATGTCGATCCGGCATCCGAGCTTTTCGCGCCTAATTGATTTTGAGCAATCGAGTCTTTAGATGTCGCCTCTTTGACCATATTTCTGAAAACTCTTTCCAACAATTCGACAAACGAATGTCATCACTTATCTAAACTGAGGTTGTTTTGTCCAGTTATGACAGCGCTGTCAATAAGTAATAAAATTTCAACAAAGCATCACTTACGCAGCCCCTTTTCATCCAATCTGAGCGACAGAGTCTCTAATCATGATTTCAAAATCCAATATTTGTCCCATTTCAACGTCTTCACTAGCGTGTTTAACCAGCTGTTTGGCTGCCTGGTAGCCCATTTTAAAAATGGGCTGACGAATCGTCGTTAAAGCTGGCCAAATGACTCGGGCCAGCGGCGTATCGTCAAATCCACACACTGAAAGGTCGCGAGGCACTTTAATTCCGATTTCGCTTGCAACGGATATCACTGCAGCCGCCATATCGTCATTGGACGCAAAAATAGCCGTCGGCCTTTCAGCATTCGGCAAATTTAAGATTTGCCGCGCAGAGACCGCACCGGAAGCAAAAGTAAAATCCCCTTGAACGATAAATTTATCAGGAACATTAAACCCAGCTTCGTCCATCGCACGGACGAAACCACTATGGCGTAACGGCGTCGCTGAATGATCAATATGCCCGCGAATAAAGCCGATTTTTTTGTGACCACTTTCTATGAGATGCCGCGTCATTTTATAGGCTGCCATCTCATCATCCATCCCAATGAAGGGTTGATCCCCTCTAACGCTCGGCGAAATTCGGATAGCCTTCACATTCAATTCCGACAAGGTTTGCAACACGGCCTCGCTATCACCAAGGGGCGGCGTCAAAATCACACCGTCAACAGGCAATCGATCCAAGATACTCCGAGTGTGAATTATTTTTACTTCTCGGGACCATTCAGCCTTCAAGGAAAGCGGCTGAACAACCAGGTGATACCCAGCGTCACGACACGCATCAATTGCGCCCAATTGCAAATGCGAAATATAGTTTGGTGAGGCATTGTCATAAATAAGCGCAATCAAATAAGATTTGGATGTCGCTAATCCCCTCGCCGCAATATTGGGAGAATATCGTAACTCAGTCGCGATCGTCTTAACGCGCTCGCGTGTCTTGGCGGCGACATTTGGTTCATTATTCAAAACGCGAGAGACAGTCTTGATCGAAACACCAGCCTTTTTCGCAACGTCGGTAATCGTAGCTTTCATAAAACTCGAATCCTTTGGACAAGATTGCAATTTGGCTTCAAGAAAATGGACATCCAAACCGAAGTCTGCCTATATAGGCTTGGTTCCGCAAGCTCGACAAGCCACGAATCAAATTCATCTTTCATCTGATAAGAAAAACTCACGCGCGCATAGCTCTACAACACGCTTATAAGCGGTTGGCAAACATCCTAGCCGTGAAATAACGCGATTAAAGCCCGAGAAGAGCCAAAATGATAACAACAACGGCAATCAATAGTTGTTTTACGATAGAAATCATAAGAATCACCTAAACTGAAAAGCGAGCTTTGACTAGTCCGATTTTGGGTTGCATCTAAATATTTTTAAAGGATCGCCCGCTGCGATCCATGCCGGAGCCAAATCTGCACTTCAAAATTAATTAACATTATACTGAAATACCGAAACAAACACATGCAGCATCGTCATAAAATTATCATAAATCAGTGTGATATCCGTCATATGCCTCATGCAATGGGATTATTACGTCATGACCAGACATATTGCGCTCTAAAGCCCAACCCACTCATGGAAGACAATAAAGGCAAAATGAAATGATTGGTAACAGCACACATATTGTTTCCGGATATGATACGGAACTCTCCAGCCTCACAAATGACCTAACGGATCTCGGCACTCTGGTAAGTGAGATGGTCGAAGATGCGATGCAGGCCTTTAAAAAGCGCGATAGCATTAAAGCGCAGCAAGTTATTGAACGGGATGATCAAGCCAACGCGCTTCAGTTTAAGGTCGACGAAGCCGTGCAACGAATTATCGCCTTACGAAATCCGGTGGCTCAAGACTTACGGAGTATCATCGGGGCAACTCGGATCGCGTCCGATCTTGAACGCGTCGGAGACCTAGCTGAAGGTATCGCAAAACGTGCAATGGTAATCAATGAAGAGAAACGCATAGATATCGCCAAATCGGTTTACCGCATGGGCAAACAGGTCCGTATACAATTGGCCGGTGCCCTGAACACACTATTAAAAGGCGATGCGATTGCGGCGCTTCATTTCTGGCAAGCTGACAGCGATATAGACGATCTTTACGATGCAATCTTCCGCGAATTGGTCACTGTCATGATGGGAGACCCTCGGACAATCCCCGCCTGCACCGAATTATTATTCGTGGCTAAAAACCTCGAACGTATTGGCGACCACGCAACAAATATATGCGAAGCCGTATATTTTACGGTTAAAGCGACGCAATTAATCAACGATGAAGCATTAGATAATCTTCTTAGAAATAAAGAAAATCGCTAGCCGTCGATTAAATTACAAATCCAATTAAAACGAATGCAAAAATTCCAACGGTAACCGCAATGCTGGTTTGACGTCGATAAGCCTTCGATAAAAGGCCAACCAATATCCCGCCAAGGACCACCCCTAATAGTAAAAGCGCAACCAGCTTCTGATAATTCTTAAATAATTTGGACCCGTGCCCTTTGTGCAACTCCATCATCGACCGAACCGTGTCAGGCTTGACACGAGTAGCGGTTAGGCCTTGCGGGGTTTGTTTGAATTCCAAATAGGGTGTTGATGTGGGGCGCAGCTGTATCAATGACCCCCGATTTTTCACATATTCGAAATCATGTTTTATGTTGGCGCTTTCTAGGAGCGCCCGCACATCTGACTCCAAAGTTTCGCTTTTAAAATCCAGTTGAGCATTCGCAGGAAGAGGCACACGCTCCGTCGCCGCATCGCCCTTTATATTCATCAAGTAAAGCCCGCCTGAAATCGCATGTAAGACAAAGGCAGGCGCCATAATTCCTGCAAACCATAAATGCGCAAGGACAAGATATTTACGGAGTTTTGGCGACATTTTTATGGCTCACTTTTGCGATTAGATTTCTGATAATTAGAGAGATAAGGCTGGTCAACGTGCTGTTGACCCTATTTGGAAGACGCGGTCCAATCTCCGCTTTTTCCGCCTTGCTTTTCCAATAATCCGATGTCTGTAATTTGCATGGCTTTATCGGAAGCTTTCAACATATCATAAATCGTCAGGCAGGCCACCGAAACGGCCGTCAAGGCCTCCATCTCAACGCCAGTCACGCCCCTCGTAACCGTTTCGGCTATTACTTTTACGCCTGGCAACTCGGGTTCATGATTGATACTTAACTTAACTTTGGATAGCGGCAACGGATGGCACAAAGGAATTAGGTCCGATGTCCGTTTGGCCCCCATGATGCCTGCAAGCTCAGCGGTCGTTTCGACACTTCCTTTTGGATTGTCACCCGATTTCAGATGATCAAATGTCCGTCTTGACATCCTAACCAAGCCCTGAGCAACCGCGCGGCGGGACGTAATCGGTTTATCCGAAACATCTACCATAGATATGCAGCCAGACTCGTCCAAATGAGTGAGTTTTGTCATTCCTTTAACCTCGGCATCAAATCCACAAGCGAAGATGGCCTATAGCGACTATCCAGAGCAAATTGGAGAATATCTTCCCATATCTGTTCAGCAGCTCCTCCGGACCCAGGCAAGCAGAACACAAAAGTTTCATTGATTACCCCCGCACAAACTCTCGATTTCAAAGTCATGGTATCAAACCCATCATAATATCTTTGATGGTATAAGACTGAAAACCCGTCCAACACCTTCTCAAACATCGGCTTAATAGCTTCGATTGTCGTCTCTCCGCCCGCCGTTAAAACAACATCAATCTCCCTATCGTCAGCCCAA
>CAZKHC010000018.1:15771-21802 GCA_964552135.1 uncultured Algimonas sp.
ACTCGATGCAGAATAAGACTGGCTTCTAACTCCCATCGCTGCTCGGCTTGTTCCACAAAACCCCCAATCTGACGTTCTGTAAATCCAGGATAATGCGACAGCGTCAACGCCTCTGTTTTGCCGTCGTCTCGCACGACGCCAACAAAGGACGCAATCGCGCCAACATTCGCAATACTCCTTCGAAATTTCTCTAAGTGTTTTTCCGGGTCAATCGCGCTATCAGAAATAGAGATCATCCCCCTGACAAAGCCGACATGTAAGCGATTTCATCAACATTTTTAATCTCAACATCTTTCATTGAAACCATCATATTCACTGAAATGAGTGTATCCGGAAGTGCCGCCAATTCAGCAAAACCAGGAAGAATTGAGCTCAAATGAGTCGTCAAGCTAGGCTTATCCACTACGTGGCTCGGAAGATCTATTTCTAGCGGCCCAGAGATTTCTGAAAATCGTCCAAAGAATAAAATCTTCGCCACATCAACCGCCAGTCATCGACATATGGCGGGCAACCGCTGGCGTTTCGCCGGGGGCCTCAATGCGGAAATCATGCGCTTTAGGCTTGCGAGTCATGGCCTCGGTCAACGCAGCATCCAAATTTCCACCCGATCTCAAAACCTTACGCAAGTCAGCGTCATCATTTTGTCCAAGACATAGAAATAACTTACCCGTGCACGTCAGCCGTACACGATTACATCCTGCGCAAAAATTATTCGATAGGGGTGTGATAAACCCAAGCCGCCCCCCCGTTTCGTCGACACGCCAATATTGCGACGGACCACCTGTCCGATATGCGTCCGAACGAAATGTGAATTCCGATTCTAAATCGTCACGAATGACCGAAAGTGGAACATATTGATCAAATCGATCTTTATCAATATCGCCCAGCGGCATCGCCTCAATCAAAGTCACGTCAATATCTCGGTGATGGGCCCAGCGAATAATTGAAGATAATTCGCGCACATTTTCATGTTTTAGCACAACGACATTGAGTTTTATTTTCAACCCATGAGACTGCGCGGCCGCAATACCGTCCAACACCTGCTCTAATCGTCCGCCGCGGGTAATTCGACGATAATTATCGGCATCTAAGCTATCGAGGGAAACATTAATCCGCTTAACCCCCATCTTTGCTAACGCCTCAGCATATTTAGCAAGCTGCGTTCCATTCGTTGTTAGCGTAAGCTCATCTAGTCCCTGCCCGAGATAATTTGAAAGGCGCGACATAATATCGAGAATATTTCGCCGCACCAGTGGCTCTCCGCCCGTAACACGGATTTTTGAGACGCCGCGCGCAATGAATGCCCTTGCGACCGCGTCCAATTCATCCGCATCCAAAAGATCTGACTTAGGCAAAAACGTCATCTTTTCGGACATACAATAGGTACATCTCAGATCACATCTATCGGTAACGGACAGTCGCAAATAAGTGACCCGTCGGCCAAATGAATCCATGAGCACGTTTTGCGAGCTAAGACTCGGCGGTTTTAACACGTCTGTCATCATATGAGGCGGGCTTTCATAATATCTTCCACCCTAATCAAATCTTCTGGCGTGTCCACATCCAGTGCTTCCAACTCATGAATTGGCACAGCAATAGAGTTAAACTGACTTAATATTACGCGAGCGCCCGTTGTAGAATTTCCCTCTAAAATTAAAGACACGGTACTCCTTCGAAACAACGCTGGCGGCATTTTTATATCACCCAAAATACTTATGACGACGTCGCTTTGACCTAATTTTTTCATCATTTTTTCAATATGAGATGCCGTTATCAGAGGCATATCACCTAGAACAACGGCTATGCAGTCCCAACCCGCATTCTGAGCAGCCCCTAGTCCTAATCGAAGCGCATGACCTTGACCGGCTTCAGGGTTGTGGTTTTTAATGGTGGTAAAATACGGACTGGACCTATCTTGCGAAACAACAAACAGGCCACCGAATCCAATTGATTGCACCATTTCTAAGACATGATCCAAGACCGCTTTTCCGCAAAGATTAGCTTCCAGTTTATCCAAAACGCCAAATCGCTCGGATTTTCCGCTTGCCAAAACAACACAAGCAACATCATCCGGCTTCATAATAATGCCTGACCTTGAGCAGATTGAATAATCTCTGCCAGTATAGAAATCGCCAATAGTCTTGCGTCTCGTTGTGCTGGAATGAGTCCAATTGGACCATGAATGCGATCGATTTTATCCTTAGCGACTCCCATTTCGGTTAAAATCCCACGCCTAGACTCGTGCGTGCGAATGCTCCCCATTGCTCCGATATAAAATGCCGGACCATCCAACGCCCGCTGCAATAAAGCCGCTTCCCAGTCATGGTCATGAAAAAGGCAGACCATCGCGGTTCTATTGTCGTCTGACAGTTCTGGCGGCGTGTTTGGATCAAGCAAATGATCGGAGTCTTGCCATACCCCCCGCTCTGGTGATTGAACATGAACATCAAACCCGCAATTAGTTGCAAGGTCTGCCAATGCAATACACGCAGCCCCTCGTCCTGCAATGCGTAGCTTTAGTCTTGGTTCAAGACCTATAATTGACGTCCCTAAATTGAGCTTAGTTGATTTTCGAGCCGATAGATTCGCCTGAGTTTGTTTTAAGATTTCTTTGTCTGGATTTTGAAAAATGGAAATCTCTAATCGCCCGCCGCAAGGTAATTTTATATCCTTATATGGAGATCCGTCGCCGTAAATAAAATCACCTTCTTCTCCAGCCCCCGCCCGCGCAATAATATCAGCATCTACGCAGCCATTCGATATATATCCAGCGCTGGAAGTGGCGGTAACAGCCATCATAGCGCTGCGCGCGCGTAAAGTCCCGCCGCTAACCCCAGTCAAGACAACCAGCGCAACATGGGTTTGATCGAGACAAAATCGTAATATGTCTTCGGCTTGGTCAAATGTCTGTATCACTGTGTCAGATTATTCCGATTATTCGGCAAGGCAATGCTTTATACGGAGTCCTTCACAGGATAGGTGAAAATTATGATTTCCGTCGAAGACGCGCTCAAACATATTCGGTCAAACCAACCAAAACTCGGCGAAGAGCTTATCTCCGTCGAAGAGGCTTTAGCTCGGACCCTATCAGAGAACATTTTCGCCAACTTAAATATACCTCCCTTTATATCTGCAATTATGGATGGGTATGCAGTGTCAGACTGTAAAACACAGGACCTTCTAACCATTATTGGAGAGTCCGCGACAGGGCAGCCTTTTCCCGGCCGCATCAACGCCAAAAAGACCGTGAGAATATCCACAGCCGCGAAAGTCCCGTATGAATCTGATAGGATTTACGGCGAGAAAGTCGGGGTTTTGTTGTTGCGCGAACTTGGACTGCCACAATGAAACTCATTGGCTTAGCTCTATTGTTTACAGTCACGGCCTGTCTCTATGCCAGCGTCGGATTTGGCGGAGGGTCGACATACAGCGCTTTGTTAGTCGCTGGCAGCTTAGATTTCTATCTTATTCCAATCATTGCCTTGAGTTGCAACATTGCCGTCGTCTTGGGAAATACTCTCCGTTATTCGAGAGCAGGCCTCGTGCCTTGGGAACGGCTATGGCCAATACTCATTTTATCTGTTCCAATGGCGTGGGTCGGTGGACGATTAAATATCTCAGAAACGCTTTTTATTGGTCTACTTGCGTTAGCTCTCTTTTTTGCCGGTTTTCGACTAATTTTCAAAACACCAACTGAATATGTTGGCAGCGACAAGGTTATGTCTCACACACGGAACGCTGCCATTGGCGGGCTCATCGGGTTTTATGCGGGCCTCGTAGGCATAGGTGGCGGGATATTTCTTGCCCCCATTCTCTATGCATTAAATTGGGGCCGTGCAAAAGTCATCGCGGCAACGTGCAGCGTCTTTATCTTATTCAATTCGATATCAGGCTTTCTAGGACAATTTATGAAACTGACCCATCGAGAAACCATTTGGGAAGCCGCCGCCTATTGGCCGCTTATTCCAGCTGTTCTCATTGGCGGATTTGTTGGCAACTCTATTGGCCTAAAACGATTTTCGCCACATTGGATACAACGCCTGACGGGCATTCTTATTCTTGTAGTTGCCGTCCGCCTATCCTTCAATTGGGCCGGTCGTATTTTTTAAAATGACTTGGTACGAGACCTTTGGAGAACCATTCAAACAAGATCGAAATCCGTTTGAATGGCTCGCCCCAAAGTCGTGCGCCCCTAAAACTTACCAACCAGGTTGACAAAAAATCCACCGCTATCACCACTGAAATCCGTGAGATCATCAGAGAAATCAGCGAAATTATACCCGACACCGATTTTAGCATTGTCGCCAACATGGCGATAAACACCAACGAGAGCTCCTAGCTGTTGATCATCTGCTAAACTAGATGACAGAATTCGGCCTTCAGCTAATAAATCCCATTCTTTAATGACGTGATAGTCAAGGCGAATGACACCTAAATGCGCGTCGCTCGAAACGAAATCATTAGATGTTCGTGACAAAGCCACTTCTCCCGAACGATAACCATATTTACCGCCAATTGAGAGTTTTTCAGTCAAATCATAGATCGCATCGACACTGAAGATTTGGCTCTTCTGACGTGCGAGTTGCTGTGATCCGCTTGCAGAGAATTGCTGAGCCGGCGACAGATCCTCAAAATAGGTATATTTGAGCAAACCGTTCAAACGATCATTATCTACAGGGCGATAGGCAGCCCCGAGAATACCCTCAACATATTCAGCGTCGAGGAAATCCGACTGATCGCTCTCTGATAGAGCAAAATTAAAGCGTCCTAAGATTTCCCAATCTTCACCTGCATCATATGATGCTGTGTTGCGCATTAACCAGGTTGTCCGGTCGCGATTAATACCGCCTTGAACACCATCTTCGAAGCGCGCTTCGAGATTACTCGCTAAACGTAGCGATTCTGTCGCGCGGCCCGCAGATAATGAGAAGGCTGTACGGTCGAAAGATCCAAGAACATCATCTTCAATCGTTCCGTTCTCAAAACTCGCGCCAAAGCTCCAGATCTCAGAAGGATTGAAAGTCAGGCCATAAGCATGTGTGAGAGAGGTTTGATTTTGACCGTAACCAAAACGTTCCTCGCCATACACACTTAGGCTATCATTAAATCGTGTCTTCGCGCCGAAAGTCAAAATCCCATGATTTGCGAGAGATTGTGACTGAGTTGCGAAACCGGTATCCGTACGATCCGCGGAGAGCGCGTACCCCAAGTAATATCGGGAATTATCCGTGCGTTGGAAGTTCAGCTGCGCATTTGCACCAAGACCGCCATCCCCTTCGGAGACTTCACCTGTAAATGATAACCGCTCATTCAACCTGAAATTACCACCGACACCAAAACGGTTGTTCTGGCTTCGGGACTGATCACGATCGACCGTTCCCTGACCAAAGGCATAGAGGGACGTGTTATCCCCTGCACGATAATCAACTTGTCCAGACAAGTCCGTCCGAGATCCATCAACCGCAGGCGCAAAGGCGGTAGCGACTGTTTCGCGGTCATCGTGACGAATTGCGGCAGACAATGTGATATAGTCGGATAGGCTGTGTGAAATATCAGCATAAGCTGCACGGGATTTACCGCGTAACCCTGAGTCAATTTCGTCATATTTAGCATTGATTTCACTATTATTGCCAAGCTCTAAAGACGCGCTGGCTCCAAAGCGATCCACATCTCCGGCAACCAACCGGTTTGCACCGGAGAACCCGCTATCTTGATGATCATAATACCCACGCAAGTGACCTTTGGCATTTGAGATATCCGCAAAGTCAACGGCAGCCTCGAAATGATAAGCCTCTGCTTTTACATTAGCTTGCCCAGGGGTAGCCTGATTATCAAAGGTAAAACCACCATCCGTTGAGAATGACTGATCAAATGCAGGTCCTTCGGTCTGTGCAAATTCAGCTTTCACATATGTACCTGCAGATTTACGCAATAAGGCGTCTACACCAATAAGGTTTTGATCTGCAGCACCAGTATTCTCACTTTGAGCGGTACCACCAATGCGGAGCGAATTGCCTAACCACTGTGTTGC
>CAZKHC010000019.1:0-11438 GCA_964552135.1 uncultured Algimonas sp.
TCTTTCCACCGGGAAGCTTCGCGTCGGGACGGCGGGAATATAGAGGCTCTGCAGGGTGCGTTTCTGGGTCTCGCTCTATGGCAAGCCAAGCGAGAATACGTGTATCGATGGAGGTGACTTCAATGAGATCTAGCTGAAGCGAGTCTGCTTCAGCTCTTGCGTCTTCCGTCGCTCCAAGTTTTGGATGGTACGCAAACAAGGGGCGCGTCCCAGAGTAAACTCCGAACATAACCTGCCCGCGGCGAACATCCTTGAATGGCAGCGTATAAGATCGGTTTTCGGGACTTGTCTGCATATGCGCCACGGCCAGTGCGTCAATCCCAATAATTGGCAAATTTCTCGGCAGCGCAAAACCTTTCGCAAAAGACAGCGCAACACGAAGGCCTGTAAAATTTCCGGGGCCCGTGCAAACGGCAATCCGCTCAATATCTTGCGGTGTTAAACTTGCAGCCGCCAAAGCCGCTTCAACCATACCCGCTAAACGCTCCGCATGACCGCGTCCTATGTCTTCGGCCACATGTGCCCGAACTGTCGCGTCATCAACAATTGAAACGGAACAGGCTGCGCCTGTCGTATCCAGGCCTAAGACAATCATGACATTTTAAGCGACGGCTTGCTCAACGCCGTTCACTTCAGGCACATAATGTTTCAGCAGATTTTCAATCCCGTGCTTGAGGGTTTGGGTCGAGGACGGACAGCCCGCACAGGCGCCGCGCATTTCCAAAAAGACAATCCCGTCCGCATCATCGAAATGTTTAAACACAATGTCGCCGCCATCTTCAGCAACGGCAGGACGTACGCGCAGTTCAATGAGCTCTTTGATCTGCTCAACGATCTCCAACGTCTCACCCTCATAGACGCGCTCTTCAACCTCGCCTGCTTGAAGCTGATCAAGAAGCGGCGTGCCGCCCGCGACATAGAAATCCATAATCGCGCCGAGCACAGCGGGCTTTAGATGTTTCCACTGCGCGTCTTCGCCCCGCGTCACGGAAATATAATCACTGCCGAAAAAGACCCGGTGCACGTCCGGAATCATAAAGAGCATCTCCGCCATAGGCGCATCGGCAATATCATCGCCGCGCGTATATTCGCGTACGCGCCCATCTGGGCCAACAACATCTTTGCCAGGCAAGAATTTCAGCGTGGCTGGGTTCGGGGTATCTTCGGTCTGTATAAACATAGGAGCTATGTGGGGCAGCTGAGGAGAATGCGCAAGCCGCATTGACGGAAACGCGGCAATCTGCGCAAGGTAAAACCCTATGTTTCAGCGCCCCTCTGTTTATATGGCCCTCTCGCTTTGTGTCGCGCTGCCCTCCTGCGCCGGATTAGATACGCGCCTGCCGGATATTGCCGCTGCGGATTTAGAAGCGGAAAAACAAAGCCAAGAAACACAGGCGCTAAAGCAATTAGAGCTGGATTCGAGCGTTTTATTGAATGTGGGCTGGCCCGTCCTGACAGAAAATGCGGACCTCTGCCCGAAAACACGGCCCTCTATCGGGATAAAGACGCATAAGCTGCGATCTTATGGCAAGAGAATTCGCGGCGCTGCGGCACGGGTTTTAGAGGCAGATGACATGCCGCGAATTTTTCATATCGCGGACGGAAGCCCTGCCGCGCTCGCTGGATTTAAACGCGGCGATATCATTGTTGACGAAACCGGCGAGCCTGCAAAACTGAGCGGAGAAAGCTGGGAGGCTGACCTTGCTGATAATCAAGTCCGAGTTCAGCGCGGGGACGCGACGCTCGATTTGAATGTCAAAGCCGTCTTGGCCTGTGATTATAATTTACGCTTCTCACAAAGCTCGGCCATTAATGCCTATGCGGATGGGCGCAATATCATTGTGACCGCCGGAATGATAGATTTCGTCGAAAGTGATAGCGAGCTAGCGCTCATCGTTGGGCATGAGCTCGCACATAATACGATGGGACATATTCCAAAAACGATTGCCAATTATATCATAACCCTCGGCGGAACGCGCTACACGCGGCCTTTTGAAAGCGAAGCTGATTACGTCGGCCTATATTATATGGAGCGTGCAGGATATTCATCCGAAGGGGTCGAAAAGTTCTGGCAGCGCCTAGCGACCGTCGCGCCCAAAAGCATAAACCGCGCGAAAACACACCCGACCTTCCCGGAGCGTTATTTACGTATTCGCGCGGCGCGGGCGGAAATCCAAGAGAAGAAAAATGCGAATGTACCGCTTCTCCCTAATTTCAAATCTGGGAGTGCCCAATCCGACAAATAGCGAGATATTGGGTCACCGTCTTCGCACTTCTTTATGGCGTTTTCGGTCTCACAAGCTGCGCCGAAACGACGGCCCCTTCAAAGGCGGCGTTTGCCGACACCCCAAGCGAAGATGCGAAAAACACAGGCCGCCCAGATAACCTAACCTTCCAAGATGTGCTCGCTGAATATCAAGCGGCGAATGAAAGGCTCGCCCGCGTCGCGGCGCCGCTTCGGCTTAAAAACGCCTCTCTCTGTCCCAAGACCTGGCGCGATCCAGGTTTTACGATTCATGACCTTTCGGATTATCCTGCCGAAGCTCAAGATATTGCCAAGACTGTGTTCAATGTAAAAGCCGACGGCATTTATGTGCAATCCGTTCGCCCGCAAAGTTCTGCGCAAGCCGCGCGAATAACCCCGGGCGATCAAATTCTCGCGGTGAATGAAAATGTAGTTAAGGCAAAGCCTTTGATGGAAGCCTATAACCGCGCTGTTTTCCGTAATGGGTTTGAAAGCGTCTTATCAAAGGTCAAAATCCGCACGCCAGACGGAACCGAATATATCGCCCGCATTCAGCCGGAAACGGTCTGCGACATCCCGGTTAAGCTGGTCTTTTCCGAAGATGTAAATGGGCATACGGATGGGCAAGAGGTTCTCATTACCTCAGCGCTGATGCGTGATGTCCCAGATGATACAAATCTTGCGCTCGTGATCGCCCATGAAATGGCGCATGTTATCGCCGACCATATAAAACAGCCCCCAACCCAAACATTGGAACTGGAAGCGGACCGCATGGCGCTCGTGCTCATGGCCCGCGCGGGATATGATATAAATGCCGCTGTCGCTTTTTGGAAAAACGCCGCCCATCCGCATGACGGCGGCCATGTCAGCGAAAGCTCTCATCCGACAACCCGGGAAAGGTATCAGAATTTTCGTGATGAGTTAGCGCGAATAAAGAAATCGGACTCGGCGGGCTATCTTGAATTCCAAGATTAAACTCATTCATCTTTTAGGCGGCTTAAAATATATTCCATCCTCGCCGAAACATTTGTCTGCGGAAGAATTTCAACATTATACCCTAAAGACGGATACCCAGTTTTCAGCCGTTCATATTCCTCGACAGCGCTTACAAAACTATGCCGTCGTGCCTTGTCTTTAACGTAAATCTCTTTCCACGGCGGAACCAAAAAGACGGTTTGAGTATAACGTTTAGTTTTAAGATGATGGTCAAAAGTCGAGCGTCCAGTAAAATATTTATATGCCAGAATAAGATCGACGAGGCTGCGATCATAAAACACGGGAGAATTAGTCAAATCCGCACGGTCAAAATCACTCAATGCAAGTTCAATCGCGTGCTCTAAAAATAAGGGCATGTTTACCCACGGCAGCGCTTCGTTTTTGAGACCAGACCCGGCCTCAACAATACGCCGACCCGCCTCCTCAACGGCTTGAAATCCTTTTGCCGCTAATGCTTCAATCACCATGGATTTACCACCACCGGAGCATCCAGAAATGATAATATGATTATTCAAATAGGTTTCCTCGCAAAAAAGAAATTTTAATGACCCGAATGGCTGCCATGCCCTTTATCGCCTTTGGGTTTCGCCCCGCGCTGCTCGATGGGCGCGACGACGGTGAGATCATCTGCCTTTTCAAAATCAAGTGTTAGAACGACCTCATCCCCAATCTGCATCTCGGCCTCAAACAACATGATATGATAACTCCCCGGTTTTAACTCCACGGCTTTGTCATGCGGCAATTCAATACCCTCGATACGGCGCATTTTCATGACGCCGTCTTCATTGAGATGGGTGTGAAGTTCAACACGTCCGCTAACGGGAGAGCTGACCGCGAGGAGGCGGTCGGCCTCGCCGTGATTGTCAATCCGCAAAAAAGCCACGCCCGTCGTCTGGCCCGGAAGCGGCGCATTAATACGAGCGTTAGAGATTACTATCCCCTCGCCGCCATGGGAATGCGAATCACCGCCGCTGCAAGACGCCACAGTCAAAGCAGCCGCCATCAAAAATATGCGGGGCATGCTCACGCGCCTCTAAACCCGATAATCTTGCGAACATCGGCGACAATTGGATCCGCTATGGCCGCAGCGTCATCCCCCGCTGCAGTCAAAATCGCATCAATTTCATCAGGCGCAGCGAGATAACGGTTCATGAGTTCCGTGACGGGGCGAAGCGCCTCAACGGCGACATCAGCGAGAGCCGCTTTGAACGGACCAAATTGTCCGCCGCCATGTTCATTCATAATGTCGGTTTCGCTGCGATCAGAGAGCGCGGCATAAATCCCGATAAGGTTGGCGATATCAGGACGGCCTTCCATTTCTTTCGCATTGGCAGGGACGGCGCCCGTATCGGTTTTCGCTTTGCGGATTTTTTTCGCAATTTGATCTGGGGTGTCCGTGAGATTGATACGCGAACCATCAGACGGGTCTGATTTGGACATCTTCTTTGTGCCGTCACGCAAGGACATAATCTTTGCGCCGGGCCCCTTAATAAGCGGCTCTGGCAGCGGAAAGAAATTCGGCGCGCCGAAATCATGATTAAACTTGGCCGCAATATCGCGGGAAAGCTCTAAATGTTGTTTCTGGTCTTCGCCGACCGGAACATGAGTGCCTTTGAACGCCAAAATATCCGCAGCTTGCAACACGGGGTATGTGTAAAGCCCAACAGATGCGCGCTCTGCATTTTTACCCACTTTATCTTTGAACTGCGTCATACGGTTGAGCCATCCGGTGCGCGCGACGCAATTAAAATACCACGCGAGCTCTGTATGGGCGCGGACAGAAGACTGGGCATAGACAATCGCTTTTTTGGGGTCGACGCCAGCGGCGAAATAGGCCGCCGCAATTTCGCGCGTTTGATCGGCGAGCTTAGCAGGGTCTTGGGGAACCGTAATGGCGTGCAAATCGACGATACAAAAGACGCAGTCTTTTTCATGTTGCAAAGCTGCGAATTTCTTCAGCGCGCCAAGATAATTTCCAAGATGGAGCGAGCCCGAAGGCTGGACGCCGGAAAAAACGCGGTCGGGACCAGAATAGCTATCAGACATGAACTTACGCTTTCGGAGAATTACGAGAAAACGCCCTGCCTATATCTGCGAGGTCATAGGCCCGCAAGAGGGTTGCCGATGCAAGATACAGAATGCCGCCTGCGCCGCAGACGAGGATGAGCCAGAGGAAATCCAGAAAAATATTTGCGGCGGCGAGTTCGGGGAGCTTGGCGCGCATGCACCACAGACCCGCGCCCATGACGGCGCAGGCTAAAACAACACGCGGAAAATGTTTTTTGAGCGGCGCATCAATCGCCAAATCCCCTGCGCGCAGGAGCAGAAATGCGAGCCCAATCACATTGACCCAAGCTGCTACAGAGGTCGCCAGCGCAAGGCCGTGAAACCCAATTGTCTTAAAAAGCGTATACCCCAAAGAGATATTTATTACCGCCGAAATACCTGCCCAAATCATCGGGGTGCGCGTATTCTCGCGGGCAAAGAAAGCCGGCGTTAAAACTTTCAAAAGAACAAATCCCGGCAGGCCAAGCGCAAACCATTTCAAAGCTTTTGCGACCTCAAATGTTGTCTCAGACGTAAAAGCTCCACGCTCGTAAATGCCGGCAATCAAAAAGTCCGGAATAATATATAGCGCGACAGCAGCGGGGAGTGTCAAAAATAACGAAATTTCGATCCCGCGGTTTAGGCTTGTGATGGCTTCATCATCACGGCCAGCCCGTATCGAGCGCGAAAGGCTTGGCAGCAAGGCGACGCCCATTGCAATACCAATCATGCCCAGCGGCAATTGATATAGCCGGTCTGCATAGGTGAGCCAGCTCGCCGCGCTCGTTTGATTAAGGGCGATGGCGTGACTGACAAGCAAATTAATTTGCGTGATGCCTGCGCTGATGATTCCGGGAATGCCCAGCGTCACCAAACGCCGCACGCCTGGCGTCAGGCGCGGGCGGCGAAATCCCATCTTTACGCCGGCCTTACGACACCCCCAAATGACCATCGCCATTTGAACAGCCCCCGAAACTGTAATCGCGGCAGATACGGCTAAACCTATATGGCGCTGTGACCATCCCAGCCCGCCAGAAAATGTGAGCGCCCCAATCATGAGAACATTCAGAACAATGGGAACGCCCGCCGCGAGCGCGAAATGATTTCGTGTATTTAGGATGCCCGAAAAGAGTGCCGTCATCGACATGAACAGTAAATAGGGCATAGTTAGCCATGCATAGAGAACCGCTAAGTCATATGGCGTTATGCCGTCCACACCTGGCGTTTTATCCATGGATGAGCCAATTATATTTAGCGACCAAGGCATGGTCAGCTCAAAGGCAATTACCAATAGGGCGACAATAAAAAAGAGCGCCGCTGCCGCTTCGGAGGCAAAGCCATCCGCCGCCGCCTCTCCCTCTTGTTCAATGCGTTTGGCATAGAGCGGAACAAATGCGGCGTTAAAGGCGCCCTCGGCAAACATCCGGCGAAAAACATTTGGCAGCTTAAAGGCTGTAAAAAATGCATCAGAGACCACGCCCGCACCGAGGAAGCGTGCAATGAGAACATCGCGTACCAATCCAAGTAGCCGAGACACAAGCGTGAGCGACCCAATGATTGCGGTGGAGCGAAGGAGGCGCATTACGCCGCTTTAGATTTCATCTCAGGATCGCGCAAAATATCTAACAAGCCAGAGCGCAACGTCTTTTTCATTTTATCATCCACGCCGATGCAGCGCAGATAGAAAACATCAATGGCCATCGCGCCTACCACTTCAATATGCGCCGAAGAAATATCAAACCCAGCATCCGTCAGAAATGCTGACAGCGCATATAAAAGACCCGGACGGTCACGGCCTTGGACCTCAATAATACAGGTATCCTGCCGCTGCGTTGCAGGGAAGCGGACCATTGACCGAACAGGAATTGCGCCTGCGCGGCGAGATTTTAAACGATCAGGAATGACGAGATCTCCAGTTTGACCTAAGGCTGCATCGCGGGATGTCGATCTTAATGCCTCAAGATTATGGGGAGAATAAGCCGCAAATGCGCCGCCATTTGGGCCAAGCAAATAAAAAACATTCATAACAAGGCCATTTTCAGCCGTGTTTAAACTCGCGCCAGTAATTGACGCACCGCTCGCCGTAATCGCAAGGGTTAAGTCGCGGAAGAGTCCAATTCGATTACGCGTCAGCACCCAAAGTTCTGTCACATTGCGGCGTGGGTTCACCCGCGTTTTCGTCGCGGTATCAACATCTGGGTCATATTTCGCCTTGAGAAGCGTTTCGAAAAAACGTGCATGCATGATCATTTTTGCCATTGAAAATTCGAGCCAATAATCATCAGGTAAAGTATCGGTTATCTGGGCAATTTCCGCTGCATGTTCTTCCGGCAAGCGCTCCAAAAGCTGTTCCTTCCGAGAGGCTGCTTTGGCGGCGGGGGCCAAATCTTCCCGGCCCTCAAGATAGGTCTGGGTAGCAATATAGAGCCTGCGCAATAGCGTGGCTTTCCAATCATTCCAAATCCCGGGCCCCACCGAGCGAATATCCGAGACGGTCAAGACAAGGAGCAAATCCAAGCGCCGCTTCGAGCCAATTAATTTTGCAAAGCTCTCGATTGTTTCGGGATCAGAAATATCCCGCCGCTGCGCTGTTTCAGACATATCAAGATGACGGCGTACGAGCCAGGCGACATCATCCGTAATGTCTTGTGGGACGCCCATCCGGTTGCAGGCTTTATGCGCGAGCTGCGCGCCCTCAATACATTGGTCGCCCTTCCCCTTGCCCGTATCGTGTAGCAGGCAGGCGAGCATCATGGTTAAACGCTGATCTTCGTCAAATTCACTTGCAACCTTTGTGGCGATGGGAATAATATCTTCTAAGCGTCCCTTTGCAAGATCGTCATAATTGTCAACCAAACGCAGAGTATGTTCATCCACCGTATAGGCATGATGCATGTTAAATTGCGTACGCGAAACAATGCCGCCAAATTCCGATAGATAGCGGCCTAAAACCCCAGCCTCGTTCATCGTCTTTAATGTCGCATAAGGCGCTTTTGCGCCGAGCAGGGTTTTTTGGAAAATTTCTGAATGCTGCAGATTGAGGCGGAAATCACGGTCAATCAAATTTCGCCTAAAATCTATGGCCTGAAAAGCGTCAGGATGGATATCAATGTTCCGCCGACCTGCCGTTTCAAATAATTGTAGGATCTGCGATGGCTTATCTCTGATCGTCATCGGATCTGCAAAATTCAATCGCCCATGATCGATGATGAAATCTTTATTTTTTAAATTGCGGCGAGACCCCGGTAAGAATTTATCCAAACTTTTCGGCAAGCGAATTGAATTTTCGGCCTCTAGCTTTGCACAAGCAATCCGCGTCAGTGCACCGACATCTCTCGCATTGATAAAATACTCACGCATGAAACGCTCAACGCCGACTTCGACTTCGGCGACGGCATGACCCATTTTCGGCGCGAGCCGAACTTGCATGTCAAAGCTAAGCTGCTCTGTAGGGCGCCCAGCCGTCCAATGAAGATGGTGCCGCGTACGCCAAAGGAAATCAGCGGCGCGACGAAATCGCATAGCTGCATTTTCGTCAAATAATCCGAGTTTTGTATAATCTAAGCCTTGTTGCGGATCGATAATTTGATCTTCTCGATTGAGATAGCGCGTAATCCAATAGAGCACATGAAGGTCGCGCAGACCGCCTTTGCCTTCTTTGATATTGGGTTCAATCACATAGCGCGAATTACCCTCCCGCGTATGGCGTTCATCACGTTCCGCCAATTTTTCTGCAATATAAGATCGGCCTTTTCCGCGCGAAATCATCTTGCGAAATTTTCGGTAAAGCGTTTCGGATAAGGCTTCATCTCCGCACAAATGGCGGACATCAAGCAGGCTTGTTAAAATCGTCTGATCTTCTTTGGCGAGCGACAAGCTTTGCTCAACAGTGCGCGTCGCATGGCCAACCTTCAAACCCAAATCCCAAAGCATATATAAAATATATTCTGTTAGGGCTTTTGTATAATCAGAGGATGATTTCTTGGGGATCAAAAAAAGTAAATCCACATCCGATTCTGGCGCCATTTCGCCGCGCCCATAACCGCCAACTGCGCAAAGCGAAATAGGGGCATCCACCTGCGATGCTTCGCCCGCAATGCCAAGTTTTTCAAAGTGTCGAGTCGCAAATTTCCAGAGCCCTTGAATTGTGCCATCATGCACGGCTGCGAGCAATCGAGCCGTTTCGATTCCGTCCAGCCGTCCCCGTTCAAAACGCTCGCGCGCGAGAGCTTTGGCCTCGGTTAATTTATTTTTCAGGTGAGAGAGAATATTGGCCCGCAAGTCACCCTGACTATCATTCGCAATTACCTCCAGTTCCGCCAATAGGCCATCACTCATAAAGCCCTTATCAGGGGCGGCCATGCGCGCCGGGATTTTTTTATCGGCTTTAGGTTTTTTCGGAGAGCGGGCCATGTTTATCCTGTTTTCTCTTTTGCCTTATCTTTGAACTCATAAAGCAAATCCAGAGCCTGTCGCGGCGTGAGGCTATCGACATCCAAGCGCGCGAGAGCGCCGTCTAATTCGCTTGGCCTCGGCGGCGGGGTTACGGCGGCTGTGAAAAGAGGCAATCCAGCCGGGGTAGAAGCCGTGTTCACGGACTCCGCCTCTAGCCGCTCCAAAACCTGCCGCGCGCGCTCCACAGCAGCCAGAGGCAATCCCGCCAGTTTCGCGACTTGGACGCCATAAGAGCGGTCCGCTGCACCGGGTTTTACATCATGTAGAAAGACGAGCTCCCCGTCCCATTCTTTCGCGCGCAGAGACGCATTCTCCGCGCCGTCCAGCGCGTCAATTAATTCCGTCAACTCATGATAATGGGTTGCAAAAAGAGCGCGCGATTTATTCACTTCTAGCAAATGCTCGACACTCGCCCATGCGATGGAAAGACCGTCAAAGGTCGAGGTGCCACGTCCGATTTCATCCAAAATAACAAAACTGCGATCTGTCGCTTGGTTTAAAATAGCCGCCGTTTCGATCATTTCCGTCATAAAGGTTGAGCGGCCTTTGGATAAATCATCTGATGCGCCCACACGCGAGAACAAGCGGTCCGCCACGCCAATTTTTGCGCTCGCCGCGGGCACAAAGCCGCCCGCTTGGGCGAGAATAAACATGAGCGCATTTTGCCGAAGATAGGTGGACTTACCCGCCATATTCGGGCCGGTTATCAGAGTCAGGCGCGGCGCGCTTTTCCCGCCCGACGACAAAGCGCAATCATTCGCGGTAAAGGCCGGCGCGCCAGATTTACGCAAAGCATCTTCCACAACAGGGTGTCGGCCGCCTTGTATGTCAAAATCTGAAGCCTCGAGCATAACGGGCCGCACAGCTTTATTTTCGCTCGCCCACAGTGCCCAAGCGGCCTGCACATCTAGCCGCGATAAATTCGCCGCCATCTCGCGGATTGTTTCAATCTGGTCCAAGACACGCGATGTGAAAGCCTCGAAGACTGCAACCTCCAAGGCTGTGACCCGCTCCGCCGCACTTGCGATTTTACTATCCAGTTCCGCAAGCTCAACTGTCGTGAAACGTACGCCTGAGACAAGGGTTTGCTTATGAATAAAAGGGCTGTCCGGGCCTTTTGACAGCATGGTATCGGCATGTTTCGGTGTGACTTCGACGAAATAACCTAGCACATTATTATGTTTTATTTTTAGGCTCGGCACGTCAGCAAGGGCGGCATAATCCGCTTGTAGACCCGCGATTAACCGGCGTGAGTCATCGCGCAATGTTTTTAGCTGATCTATCTCGGCCGACCAGCCCGCCGCAACAAAGCCGCCGTCCCGCGCGAGCATGGGCACATCCTGCGTTAAGGCCTTCGCTAAATCCCGCGCGAGGACCGCGAGCTCAGCCTTTTTCGACAGACCAATTCCCAACAGGGCGTATTCTATATTCACAGGCGGCTTTGCATCTGGTTTTTCGGCAAAGCTTGCGACAATTGTCTCGCCTAATTTTAGCGTATTGGCTAGCGCTTGGAGGTCGCGCGGACCGCCGCGGCCTAGCGCCAATCGGGACGCTGAGCGCGCCATATCGCCTGCACTTCTGAGGTGTCCGCGTAAACTCTGACGCAATCCCTCTTCGCCCATGAAAAATTCGACGGCGTCGTGACGGGCAGAAATATCCGCGACATTGAGCAAGGGCCGATTTAATCGCGCGGATA
>CAZKHC010000019.1:11538-13844 GCA_964552135.1 uncultured Algimonas sp.
TGACGGGCAGAAATATCCGCGACATTGAGCAAGGGCCGATTTAATCGCGCGGATAACTCGCGCGCGCCCGGACCCGTGACGGTCCTATCTATCACGGCCAGCAAAGACCCTGCCCGCGCGCCTTTTTGGGTTCTATCAATTTCAAGACTAGCGCGGGTCGCAGGATCAATCGCAAGAAAGCCGCCTGCCACTGATGGTTTCGGAGCCGAAAGCTGAACGGGTGATCCCGCCTGGGTAAGCAGGAGGTAATCCAGCAAAGACCCAGCCGCCGCAATTTCCCCTTTTGAGAAATCGCCCAAACCCTCGAGATCGCCGAGTTTAAATCGCTCGGAAATGCGGCGCTCGCCTGCACGAATATCAAATTTGATCTCGGGCTGCGGCGTCAACGCAATTCCGTCTAAAGACAGGCCTGACATTGCCTCGGCGTCGCGGTAAAAGGATTCTGGCAGAATTAGTTCGCGCGGGTTAAGCGCGGCGATTTGCGCAGCTAGGTCCTTTGCGCTCGACGCCGAAGTTTTAAAAGTGCCGTCCGACACATCCGCCCAAGCCAGACCATGATCGCCCGCAGGTGTTCTTGCGATAGCCAAAATTAGATTTGACCCGCGCGCATCCAGCAGCGCGTCTTCCGTGAGCGTCCCGGGTGTGACGAGACGCACCACCTCGCGGCGAACCACGGATTTATAACCGCGTTTTTTGGCCTCGGCCGGGCTTTCTGTTTGTTCACATACAGCAACGCGAAAGCCTTTTTTGATGAGGCGCTGTAAGTAAACTTCAGAGGCATGAACGGGCACGCCGCACATGGGAATTGGCTCGCCCTTATGTTTGCCGCGTTTCGTCAATGCAATATCGAGCGCCGCTGCCGCGCGGACCGCATCATCGAAGAATAATTCGTAGAAATCCCCCATGCGGTAGAACAACAAAGCCTCCGGCCCAACGCCGTCCTTAATGGACAAAAACTGCGCCATCATAGGCGTGAGCTTATGCGCTTTTTCAGGTTTTACATTGGCGGTCATTGCGCTTCGGAGCGTGTCTCAAAACGCGCTTCGCCGCAAGAGTCTGGGTCTCGTAAATTGTCAGTAAGAACAGATTATTTTCCGACAAAATGACGGCTTGGAAGCAGTGCTAGCTTGCCCTAGACACGACGTCATGACGGACACCAAAACCAAACAAAAGATCTCAACGCGACAGGCATTGAAAATGGCGCTGACGGATCGTCAGGTATTGGCAATGCTTATACTGGGTCTTGCGTCAGGATTACCCTATGTTGTTGTAGGCGGAACCTTGAATGCCTGGCTCACAAAAACAGGGGTAAAACCTGTTGAGATTGGGCTGCTGTCCTGGGCGCTCTTGGCTTATTCTTTTAAATTCATGTGGGCGGCAGCTCTGCAGGGTCGTAGGACCCCCCTTAACCTTGCCGTCGGACCCCGGCGGTTTTGGATGTTCCTATTCCTTGGAATTACAACAATTTTGATGGGGGTTTTATCCCTGTCCCAACCCCCAAACGGTCTGGGTTTTATTGCCACCTTAGCCGTCTTGATTGCGCTAAGCTCATCATGTTTTGACATTGTTTTGGCGGGTTGGCGTATTGAGGCGGCCCGGGACGGACAACATCTCGACATCCTCTCAACCGTAGAGCAATTTGGCTATAGAATCGCATCCATTATGGGAGGGTTTGTGGCTCTCAATGCAGCGGCTTATATTGGGTGGCGACCCACTTTTATCGCGGGGGCCATCCTTATGGCTTTGTCTGGAATTGGAATCTGGATTGCTAACCCGACCACCCTTCCACCGCTCGTAGAAAAAATGAATATTGGCGGGACGGGGCTATCTGCACGTCAAAAAAATATCGCTACACTGATTGTTATGCTGGGCTGGGCTATCGGGTTTTATTTAATCGTTGACTTTGCGCAGGGAGTCTTTGTCGACCCTGAAAACAATAGTGCTCGTGATTTTATTCGTCACCAAGGCCCTTGGATTGTTTCCTCAACTGTCATCTGGTTAGGTGTGATTTCCGCTATCTTGGTCTGGATGAAAGGACGGCCAAATGCCCCCGCAGAGGAAGAAAGTTTAGGTGCAATTGGGGTCCTATACTCCACCATAGTTGAACCGATGATGGAGCTTGTCGGGCGATTAAAATGGGCGGCAATTTTGGTTATGGCGGTGGTCCTCTCCTATCGCTTCACGGATTTGATTTGGGGCGGGTTTGCCTATCCGTTTTATTTGGGCGAAAACTACGGTGCCTTGGGACACACATTGGAAGAGGTTGCTTTTGCCTCAAAACTCATGGGTGTGTTTGCTACAATTGC
>CAZKHC010000019.1:13944-15833 GCA_964552135.1 uncultured Algimonas sp.
GTTGGATTGGCAAGTGCCGCATCAATTGCCTATCTGTCTTCCATTGTCTCTAAACAATATGCTGTTGTACAATACGCCTTACTAGCAAGCTTGGTATTCTTATTGGGCGTCTTGGGAAGGCCAACAATTGGTGCGATTATCGAGGAAGATGGATTCGCCAAAGCCTTTGTTATTTGCGCCGGTTTTGGCGCAATTGCGAGTGTTTTGGCTCTAATCGAATGGATTAGAACGGCACGAAACGAAATAAACGCCTAAGCCGCCTTGCGCATCCGCTCTTTAGCTTCTTCGCTTGTCCAGTCTTTGACTTTCTCCGATAATTCTTCGGCGCTGACCGGTTTTGTCATGAAATCATTCATACCAGAGTCGAAACAGGCATTGCGATCATCATCAAAAGCATTGGCTGTTAAAGCGACAATAGGCAGGGCTTTACTGACATTTGGCAGGGCGCGGATTTTCCGTGTCGCTTCCAATCCGTCCATGTTCGGCATGCGCATGTCCATAAAGATGAGGTCATATTTGGCCGTTTTCATCGCCTCGACAGCGAGTACGCCGTCTTCAACCGTGTCGACCGTGTGGCCTTCGGCCTCTAATAATGTACGGGTCAATAGCGCGTTGATGGCGTTATCTTCGGCCAGAAGAATACGAATGGGGCCATTGGATCCTTCGGCTTGCACATCGGCAGCTTCGGTTGTGGCGGCCGCAAGCTCTGTATCTGCGCCCATAGTTGTTGCGGCGTCCGCAGCGACTTCATCTGCGCCGACGGCTTTAGCAATCACAGCGTCGCGCCAATTATTGCCTAAAACGGCCGACTCGGCTCCTAGCGGAAGCGCGCGGCGTTCAAATTCTCGCTCAGGCTCAGGCGCGGGCGCCGTTTCGATCGCAAGCGCCGGATCAACAGCTGTGTCTGTCATGGCATATGCGTCATCTGATGGGATGTCGATATTTGGAATTTCAATCTCTGGAACAGGAATTGAATCCGCCGCGGGTGCAGCAAACTCGGCCTCTGGTGCCGGCGTTTCAAAAGCGGACGTCTCATATGTTTCGGCTACTGTCTCGGCGATTTGGGGCTCGGCCTCTGGAGCTTCTGCTTCGAGGGCAGGTTGATAGGCCGGCGCAGGGGGC
The DNA here is from genome assembly GCA_964552135.1 of uncultured Algimonas sp. Classification (GTDB taxonomy): domain Bacteria; phylum Pseudomonadota; class Alphaproteobacteria; order Caulobacterales; family Maricaulaceae; genus Litorimonas. The sequence goes on from CAZKHC010000019.1 coordinate 15,067, forward strand.
GCCGCAAAATCCGTCTGTGCAGGCGGCTCTTGATAGATCTCTTCAGCTTGATGAATTTCTTCTGGTACGACGACATCCGCAGGGTCCGGATTTGGAGCTTGAACGAATACAGTCACATTCCGGGCCAATGCAAAAGCATTTCCGTCCGCCAATGTTTGTTCCATCCAGTCATAAACTTGTTCGCTGCCATCAGGGCCAGCGAGGCGTGTTTCAAAACGATAGGGCGAAGCGCCATTCGGAACATTGGCTTGCGGGGCAGGCCAGCCGCCAACGGCATTGCCGCGCCAATCTTCAACGCGTCCGCCGTAAAGTGCGAGAAACGCAGCATTGACAAAAAGGATGCGGCCTTGCGCATCCCGCTTAATAGCCGGGTCTGGCCACGGCCAGAATTGAGCAGCAAAAATATCGTCTGGTGACATACGTCTCTTCCCAAATTTTGCCCGGCCACGCGTCACTCACTTTGGAAATCAAAGCGTAATTGTGGTTAAGGTCAGATTTCTTTTTGGAGCTTTAATCTAAAAGAACGGTTACCGAAGCTGACGAAATCACTCTTTAGATGTTGATTTTCGTAACTTCGCCTTAAGATTTGGCGCAAAAACAGCGCAAAACTAAGATTTCGTGTAAAATGGGTTCCGCGGCGCCTTTAAAATCGGATTCGCTTTAGATTGAGACATTAGTCCCCCGGAACGCGCCCGTCGATGCGACAAGGCCTCAGCAATATGCAAGCGGTGAACATGTTCGGAGCCGCCGAGATCGGCCAAAGTGCG
>CAZKHC010000019.1:15933-17079 GCA_964552135.1 uncultured Algimonas sp.
GGGACATCAATCTGAATATCTATGCGGTCCATAAAGGGGCCTGACACGCGGGCTTGATAATCAGCTGCGCAGCGCACCCCCCGCCTGCAGGCGACGCCATCCGCCCCGCCGCTCCCGCAGCGGCACGGGTTCATGGCGGCAATGAGCTGAAAACGGGCGGGGTAAGACACATGCGCATTGGCCCGGGCGACCGAAATTTCGCCGGTTTCCAAAGGCTGGCGTAAACTATCTAGCACTTGCGGCGTAAATTCCGGGAGCTCATCTAAAAATAAAACACCGCGATGGGCGAGCGACGCCTCACCAGGTTTGGCTTTCGAGCCGCCGCCGACCATGGCCGCCATACTCGCCGAATGATGGGGAGAACGAAATGGACGCGCCCGCGAAAGTTCCCCCTTGTGCAGAAGACCCGCTACAGAATGCACCATCGACACATCTAATAACTCACTTGCTTCTAAAGGCGGGAGCAGGCCCGGCAGCCGTGCGGCGAGCATAGATTTTCCGGAGCCCGGCGGGCCGACCATCAGCAAATTATGACCCCCGGCCGCCGCGACTTCGATTGCGCGCTTCGCAGTTTCTTGGCCGCGGACATCTCGCATATCCAGCTGGCTTTCGGGTTCTAACATTTGCCCTGCAACGGGACGGCCCAAAACCTGTGTGCCCTTAAAGTGATTAATAAGCTGCACCAAACTTTGCGGGGCGAGTAGAGGCAAATCTCCAGCCCAGGCCGCCTCCGCCCCATTGGGCTCGGGACAAATTAATCCGAGACCGTGGGTGTTCGCCATAACGGCGGCCGGCAATGCGCCCGGAACCGCGCAAATGGTGCCGTCCAAACTGAGCTCACCAATCGCCGCGTAGCCCGCAATCGCATCCGGCGGAATTGCGCCAATCGCGGCCAATAAACCGATTGCAATCGGCAAGTCATAATGCGCCCCTTCCTTGGGAAGGTCCGCCGGGGCGAGATTAATCGTTATGCGCTTACCGGGCAGATGTAACCCTAGCGACACAAAGGCGGCGCGCACGCGGTCTCGCGCTTCCGACACAGATTTATCCGCAAGACCAACAACATTGAAAATTTGTTTCCCGCTAGAGACGACCTGTACCTGCACATCCACGCGGCGCGCCTCTGTGCCCTGAAAGGCAACGGTG
>CAZKHC010000019.1:17179-21090 GCA_964552135.1 uncultured Algimonas sp.
GCGCGGCGGCGGGTCCGCCCAATCCATTGAAACAAAATAAGCAGCGGTAATATCACAAACATCGCCAGCATCGACCCTGTCATGGCTTGGCTTATGCCGCTCGCCATCAGTTGAGGGTCACCACTGCCGTAAATCATCATAGCCTGAAATGTCTGTATCATGCCCGGCACGACCATGGCTAAATAGGCAAGCAAACTTGCCAAAATCATGGATATTATCGGCCGTTTTTGCCAAAGCCAAACCATCAAAAAAGATAGAGCAATAATCGGGAGTGTAATTATGAGTGTAAGCATATCATTCGTCCTCAAGCTCTTGGTTTATTCATTCTACAACATGCAACAACTCTAGAGGACTTATTCCATCAAAACGTCTCCTCAATGGTTTTTTGTGTCAAGCCCTTTTGTTTTCTTCGATTTCGCCATTGAAAGATTATGAGAATTGGAAGGCCCAAGATAAACGCAATCACACCTAAACCTGTCCAGACCGTAGAATCTGTTCCTCCCAACCCATTCACCGACAAATCCATCAACCCAAATAACAGAGCATAAGTTATACCGCACAAAAGGGCTGCACTAAGCAATGCTAAAACTGGGTGGGCTTGCCATTTTCTGACCAACATCACTGGAAGAATGAGAGACATCCCAAATAAAATTATTAGAAGCGCGAAGCCAAGTATCAGCATAAAAATGCCCCTTGTTTCAATTTACTCCTCCGCCAAACCAATACAGCGTACGGCGCGGTAGCCCTTTATCCCAGCTGGGAAAATCAATGGCTTTTCGCTGATCCGCAAGGGGTCGCGCATATGATAGCCGCGGTCATCATGTTTCACAATCATCGCCCAATGCGAGCGGCCATTCGGAAGATAGAACTGTACCATGGGATAATCGCCGCGGCGCATGCAGCTATCAATCGTTGGCGCGTCGACCTTGTCATAATAAGTCGCGACGGCGCGGCCTTCGGTCACCCGGCGAATACCGTCCCAAATCAGCCAACCCTTATCCGTATAACTGTCCGTTTTTGTCAGCCGCTGATTTAGGTCCTTGGGATTTGTCTGAAAGCCAAGGTTCGTCAGCGCCATAGAGGTCGCCGTGACCAAACACCCGTCACTCCCCATCGTATCGGACGTTTTCCCAAGCGTATCTGCTGACCAGCGCGGGTCTTTTTGATTATAAATTGCGCTGTCGCGCAAAACCAAACCACTGGATTGCCCGGGCGGCGGAGAGGCAATGCTTTCAGGCTGGGGCGCTATCGAGGGAGCGGGAGACGTTCCGCAAGCCGACAAGCCAAGCGAAACAATAGAAAATAGGCCAAGCGCCGCGATATATTTTAAACCAGAGCGTTTCATTTATTCCCCTGTAGGGGAGAAGTCTTGGCTCAAGGTTAAGGGCGGAGGCAAAGAGCCTTATCCCTCATCCTCTGAAACTGAGCTGCTTTGCAGTTGAATATAATTTTGCAGACCCATTTGCTTAATGAGGTCAAATTGCGTCTCAAGGAAATCGACATGCTCTTCTTCCTCAATAAGGATAGACTGCAATATATCGCGCGTGCCGTAATCGCGCATTTTTTCACAATATTCCACGGCGTCCCGATACATGGGTATGGCGTGGTCCTCGAGTTTCATATCGCATTGCAAAATCTCTTCGACGGTTTCGCCGATATGAAGTTTGCCTAAATCTTGGAGATTGGGCAGCCCGCCCAAATAGAGGATGCGCTCAATAATCGTATCGGCGTGTTTCATCTCCTCAATAGATTCTTCATATTCCTTTTTCGCCAATTTAGTGACGCCCCAGTCTTTGAGCATGCGAGAGTGCAGGAAATATTGATTAATCGCTGTCAGCTCAGCCTTTAGAGCCTTATTGAGCCATTTAATGACTTTTGGGTCGCCGCGCATTTTCATCTCCGTGAATTGACTAAGGGGATCACGTCTTAGGTAAGTTTCTTACGGCGTGTTGGAGGAAGTCGATTGCCGGCGTCAACGGAAAAAGCTGCAGGTGAAAATCATTCGCGAAGATATCTTCCCAGAGAGACACTGAAAGACAATTCTAATGCAAAAAAGGCGTTTCGCCGAATTAGGTCTTTATTCTGCGGCGTGAAGGATGGGGTTCACAGCGCGCCAATCTCGCAGGCGCGCATTAATATCTGCGCGGCACTGTCCGCAGTTAAACTTGGTGCCGCAGGCGCGTTGCACGCAGGCAGCGGTTTCCGCGCCCTTAGACGCAGCCGCATCAACCTTGGTCGTATTAATATTATTGCAGATGCAATGTATCATAAACGGTATATAGGCTAGTTGCGAATGAGTGTCAATAACTTTGCAACTAATTCGCAATTACGGTTATTTATCCGTTAAGTTTATGTTTAAGGCTTTGGCGCCAGCCTGAGCAGCCGCCCGTCCTCGTCAATTCCGGCGTTGGCTGAGTCTCCAATCATCCGGTCAATACAAAGACAACAAGAACACTATATTGCAAAAATCGCATCTATTTCTCCGCGACGCGCTTGGGGTTGGGGTTGGGGTTGGCCTGCAAATGCTTGCGGGGGCAATTGGCGGGTTTCTATTTGCAAATATCTATCGCCCAGACGCGAAAGTTAAAATTTTATGACGCGAAAGCTAAAATCTAGTGAGGCCCGCCCAGCGGAATACAGGTTAGCTTCTGGCAGCTAATAAGCTCATCCCCAATTTTAAGAGACGCGTCATAGCCCTTCCCTTTAAAAATAAGAGTTTGGCCATTTAGCTTGCCCTGAAAACTCTCGCCCGCAAAAGCCTCATCCAAAATAGAGACCTTACGCGAGACATCGATTTTATGGCCCTTATAGGCGAGCTTGGTTTCAGCGTCTGTATGCGATGTTTGCAGCTCTTCATCACCGCAAAGATACACTGCGCTCATATGGCCAAATTTGCTATGGTCAACGAATTCAGGCTTGGCTTGACTCTCTGAACGACCACCAGTTTCAAGATGGGAATCATCACCGCGATCATGTCCATGATCTCCCGCGCCGCAAGCCGATAGAGAACCGGCTATAAGGGACGCAAGCACCAGAATTGAAGCTTTGGATTTTATCATCTCTCCCCACTCGGCTTTAAAATAAGTCATATTAAAAACGCTTGTTCACACAAGATGCATTTTTAATGTTTTGAGGTCCAATAACAAAATCAGGCGGGCGCTAAAATTATTGAACGCCCTTTCTTTACGTGTTCATTTTCACGATTACTACGTATTCATTTCTACGAACACTTACGTGTTCATTGAATCAAAGAAGTCCGCATTGGATTTATTGTCTTTCAGTTTCGACAAAAGAAACTCAATTGCGTCCATGGTGCCCATGGGGTTGAGGATGCGGCGAAGGACATAAGTCTTTTGCAGCTCATCTGGCGCAACCAAAAGCTCTTCTTTCCGCGTGCCAGATTTCGTGACATCGATTGCCGGGAAGATACGCTTATCCGCAACTTTCCGGTCAAGCACGATTTCGCTGTTACCTGTGCCTTTAAATTCTTCAAAGATAACCTCGTCCATCCGCGAGCCCGTATCGATCAAGGCCGTCGCAATAATTGTCAGCGAGCCGCCTTCTTCGATATTTCGCGCCGCGCCAAAGAAACGTTTCGGGCGCTGGAGGGCGTTGGCGTCCACACCGCCGGTGAGAACCTTACCAGAGCTTGGCACCACCGTGTTATAGGCGCGGCCAAGACGGGTAATAGAGTCGAGCAAGATGACAACATCTTTGCCATTTTCCGTCAGGCGCTTGGCTTTTTGAATCACCATTTCCGCAACTTGCACGTGGCGCGTTGCAGGTTCGTCAAAGGTTGAAGAGACAACCTCGCCTTTCACGCTGCGCTGCATATCCGTCACTTCTTCCGGGCGCTCATCAATCAGCAAGACGAGAACATAACATTCAGGATGATTTTTCTCGATGGAATG
>CAZKHC010000020.1:0-1163 GCA_964552135.1 uncultured Algimonas sp.
GCCACCGCGTCGGGCTCTATACGCCCGAAACTATCGCCGATGATCTGGGCGGGACAATCACCAGCTGGACATTCGTTCGCGCGCTTTGGGCGGGCATACGTCCCAAAGCTTTGACCGAAACCCGAGAGAATGGGCGGCTCGCTGTCACTCAGAGCTATCTCGTCGCCATTCGTTATCGTCCGTCATTCCCCGAACGTGCGCGCCTGGTTTGGCAGGGCCGCATTCTGCGCGTCATCGCCGCAAGCGACCCGGATGCGCGCGGTGAGCGGCTCCATTTGATTTGCGAGGAGGAAAGCCAATGATGATAAGTCAGCAAGCCCAAAAACTGGCCAAAGCGGTCCATGCCGTGTTGCTGGATAATCCAGCTGTAAGGTTCGCATTGGGAGGAACGGTAGACGAACCGCCGCGCCTCTATGACGCGGCGCCTGAAGACCCTGTCTTTCCCTATCTGACGTATGGCGCACTGCGCAGCGAGGATATTGGCGCGGATGCAACCCCGCTCGCCAGCCATCAAATGACCTTGCATCTCTGGTCACGCTATACGGGGCGGGCGGAAGTGCTCTCCCTGCTCAGTCAAGTGAGCCACGCCCTACAGGCAGATGCGCTCTCGGCGGCAGGGGATGTTTCCATCCGCAGCGCCGTCGCGATTTATTCCGACGTGCTGCGCGCGCCTGACGGGCGCACGCAACATGGATTGCTGCGCCTCTCTTTCACAACAGAGCCCTTTATCACCCAACCTACAGGAGACGCCGCATGAGCGCGCAAAGAGGCGGCGATATGCTGCTTAAAATTAAAAATGATGAGGGCGTGTATGTCACCGTCGCGGGGCTGCGGACGAAGACGTTGCGCTTGAATGCGCGGCCCGTAGATGTGACGGATACCGCCTCGCAAGGCTGGAAAGAACTCCTGCCGGGGGCAGGAATGCGCACGGCGGAGATTTCTGGCACAGGTGTGTTTCGCGATGCAGGCTCTGATACGCTCATCCGCAGCGCCTTTTTTGAACAATCCGCGCAGGATTGCCGTTTCATCATTCCAAGCTTTGGGGTGATTGACGGGCGCTTCCTCATCACAGGCCTGAATTATGCAGGGAGCTACAACGGCGAAGCGCAATTTGAACTCAGCCTCGCAAGTGCGGGCGTGCCGGAATTTACGGCCCTATGAGC
>CAZKHC010000020.1:1263-10531 GCA_964552135.1 uncultured Algimonas sp.
CCCATCCGAGTTCTGGGCCATGCCCGTTCGGGAATGGTTGGCACTCATGAACGGTATCAAGTCGGTGGGTTTTGACCGCGCAGCTCTGACCGAACTTTTGACACTCTATCCTGATACAGGAGGCGATAATGAATGAAACTCAGCAGGCGGCTGACGCTCTGGATAGCTTTGCGAATGGTTCAGCGCGGGATGCCGCGAATACGCTCGCGGATGTCTTTGAACAGGCAGGAGAGCGGATTGCAAACTCTTTGGAACGCGCCGCGCAGTCGGGTGAACTGTCTTTCAATAATTTAGCGGAATCCGTGCTCACCGACCTGGCCCGGATTGCGGTAAATGAATTAATTGCGGCCCCGCTCCAAGGCGCAGTATCGGCTCTTACCTCCTCAATATCTGGAGGGATTTCCAGCAAGTCTGCACCAGTGACAGTCAATTTGAACATGACACAAACCAGCGGAAAAACGACTGCGCCGCCCGCGAGTTCTGCGCAAATTGTCTCTCAAGTCGCACAGGCCGTGAGCCGAGCCCAAAATCGAATTTAGGACCCTAAACTTATGAGTGATTTTCACGATGTTCGCTTTCCTTTGCATCTTGCCTTTGGAACGCGTGGCGGCCCCGTTCGGCCAACAGATATTCTACAACTCGCAAATGGAGCGGAGACGCGAAATGCTAAGACACGTCACTCAAGACGGCGATATAATGCCGTCGCAGGATTGAAGTCACGGGCGCAAGCTATTGAATTACTTAATTTTTATGAATCAAGAAATGGACCTTTACACGCCTTCCGTTTTCGCGATCCCTTAGACAATAGCGCCGAGAATTACATTGGAAGAGGTACGGGCGGTCAAAGGGGTTTCGAATTAATTAAATCATATGGCGATGCACCCTATATCTATATGCGCCGCATTACCAAACCTATCATTGGCAGCGTCAGGGCTTTCATTGATGATGTGGAAACACCTGTTTCTGTCGACTATCAACGCGGCACACTTCAATTTGAAACGCCTCCATATTTAGGGGCGGTGATTACCGCGAGTTTCGAATTTGATGTCCCTGTTCGCTTTGCCTCGGACTCGCTAGATATTGTGCTCGATGACTTCGGCGCGGCGCAGATTCAAGATATTCCGCTCATTGAAATCCTAGCAGCAGATGAGCTGCCTCATGGGTGAGGTCACAACATTTTGCTCACTGTGGAAATTGGAAATTCCGACCCGCGAGACACTCTTTCTGACGGATCATGATGACGTCATTGTTTTTGACGGCGACCGCTATTTACCCAGTCATGCCGCAGATCCCGCGCGGGCGGATATCCGTACGGGGCTACGCGTGGATAGCGGGGGTATACAAACCTATTTAATTGCCCCCAATCTTTTGGCGCAAGATATCCGAGACGGAATTTTAGATGGAGCGCAGTTATCACAATATCGCCATGACTGGCGCAGCGGCGAAACGCAGCTCGTCTCGAAAGGCCGTGTCGGCGAGGTCACTGTCTCTGGCGATAATATCTCCATTGAATGGCTCGGGCCCGCTAGCTTACTCGACCGCTCGACGGGCCGCGTTTTCTCTCGCCAATGCGACGCCAGTTTCGGTGATGCCCGCTGCGGGTTAGACGTTGCGAATTTTCCTGATGGCACGGTCTGCCCGCGCAGCTTTGCCGTCTGCCGCAATCAATTTTCAAATACAGTAAATTTTCGAGGCTTCCCCTATTTGCTTGGCGATGACGTCTTAGCGGCGGGCGTTCGCGAGAGCGATCCGCGCGATGGGTCGTCGCGTTACACTGCGCTCGATTTGTGAGCGACCCTCAGACGCGGGCGGCGGTTTTGCGCTGCGCGAGAGATTGGCTGGATACGCCTTATCGCCATCAGGCTAGCTTGCAGGGGGTTGGGACGGATTGTTTAGGTCTTATTCGCGGCATTTGGCGAGAGCTTTACGGGGATGAGCCAGAAACGCCGCCGGCCTATACGCCAGATTGGGCTGAAATCTCGGGCGAGGAGACACTCCTGTGTGCGGCGAAGCGATGGCTCACGCCGATTGCAACGCCTCAACCCGGAGATGTTCTCCTGTTTCGCATGGCGGCCAATGCACCGTGCAAACATATCGGAATTATGGCCGCTGATGCCCGAATTTTACATGCTTATTGGGGTAAATCCGTTGTTTTTTCCCATTTCGCGCCCTTCTGGCAGCGCCGTCACGCCGCCAGTTTCGCCTTTCCACCGCTCAATTAGGACTCACCATGGCCAATTTCGCCGCTTCGGCATTGCAATTCACGGGGCAAGCCCTTGTCCGCACCGCCAGCGCAATCGCAATTAACCAAGCCACGAGCTTTATTAGCCGTGCCTTTGATAACCGGAACTTCGAAGGTCCGCGTTTGCAGGAGTTTCACCTCCAAACCAGCCGCGACGGCGCGCCCATGGCCCGTGTTTTTGGGCGTGTTCGCCTTGCGGGGCAGGTGATTTGGGCCAGCCATATACGTGAAAGCGCGACGGAAATGCCTGTTGGCGGCAAAGGCGGCGGGCCGACACAGACGGATTTTACTTATAGTATCAATTTTGCCATTGGACTGTGCGAGGGCGAAATCGCGGGAATCGATCGGATTTGGGCCAATGGCGCGCCGCTCGAGCTGCGGGGGCTAGATGCGCGGGTTTACCGCGGAACCGAGGATCAAAGGCCTGATCCGATCATTGCAGCAACCGAAGGACCTCTGGCCCCTGCCTTTCGCGGTACTGCCTATATGGTGTTCGAGGATTTCCCGCTCGGGGCTTTTGGGAACCGCTTGCCGCAGCTCAATATAGAGGTTGTTAGGTCGGGCAAACGCGTTGGACGTCTAGAATCGCTTGTTCAATCGGTGAACTTACTGCCAGGGTCGGGCGAATTTGCCTATGCCACGGAGATTGTCGAGGAAAGCCCGCGTCCCGGTGATACCCGCCCCCTGAATATGAATAATGTATCGGGTAAAGCCGATATTGAGCTAGCGCTGGATCAACTTCAAGCGCAGCTACCCAACTGTCGAAATGTGTCAATTATTTCCTCTTGGTTTGGGAATTCTACTGACATTAAAAATTGTGAAATTCGACCCGGAATCGAGCGGCGTATTCGCAATATCCGAAATGCCGATTGGAAGGCCGGAGGCGAGACGCGAAACACCGCCTATGTCGTGAGCGAAGATGAAGCAGGTCGCCCGAATTTTGGCGGAACGCCTTCTGATGATAGCCTTATACAAGCCATCCAATCCATCAAGGCGAGGGGGATGAGCGTCACGCTTTATCCATTCATTTTAGTCGATGCTCCGGGCTTTCCATGGCGAGGCCGAATTACGGGACAGGCAGTAGACGTCGGGACGTTTTTTGAAGCCGAATATGGTTTTCGAAATTTCATTTTATCACACGCTGATTTGGCGCGGCGTGCGGGCGGCGTTGACCGTTTTGTTATTGGCTCGGAAATGATTGGATTGACGACGATACGGAACGCGCAAAATGACTTTCCTGCGGTCACGGAACTTGCGCGTTTGGCGGGCGATGTGTCGGCATTTTTGGGACCGCAAACAGGCCTGACATATGCCGCTGATTGGAGTGAATATTTTGGCTATCATCCGCAGGACGGTAGTGGGGACGTGTTCTTTCACTTGGATGAACTATGGTCGCATCCTTCGATATCAGCGATCGGGATTGACGCTTATTTTCCGCTGTCAGATTGGCGATCCGATCAACATAATGCGGAGCATTTAGATGGGCAAGATTACGAACGGATTTATGATTCAAATTATTTAATTGATAACGTCGAAGGCGGGGAAGGTTATGATTGGTATTATGCGTCTCCATCCGACCGAGATACACAAAATAGAACACCGATTTCGGAGTGGGTTTATCGCTATAAAGATATTCGAAATTGGTGGTTGAACGAACACCGACATCGGATTGGCGGTGTTGAACAGCAAGCGACATCATGGATACCGCAAAGCAAACCATTTTGGCTCACGGAGATCGGGTGCCCCGCAATCAAATCCGGATCCAATCAACCCAATCTTTTCTCAGATGGCAAGTCTATAGAAAGTAATATTCCCTATTATTCAGAAGGTTATAGAGATGACCTCATTCAAAGGCGTTATTTGGAAGCACTGATTGGGTATTGGTCAGAGGCTGAAAATAACCCAATATCAACGGTGACTGGCGCGCCTATGATAGACATGTCTGCAACCTCCGTTTGGGCGTGGGATGCCCGCCCTTATCCAGATTTTCCTGCACGTGCGGATGTCTGGTCCGACGGACAAAATTGGCAAAGGGGACACTGGATAAATGGCCGGGTTGGCGCGGTGTCGCTGCAAGATATTATTGAAGAGATTTGCGAAGATGCGAAGCTCCTTAATCCCGATGTGTCGGGCGTAACTGGCCTCGTGTCTGGTTTCATAATTGACCGCCCTATGCGAGCGAGAGATGCGCTAACGCCGTTGATAGATAGTTATGATTTAACGGTTTCGGAAAGTGAGGGCCGTGTACAATTTTCAAGCCGTTCATCTTTGCCGATAAAGTCAATTTCAGCTGCGCGCTTAATCGATCAAGAAGGGGGCCCTATTCGCTTTCGTATAGAGGATGATATGATCTCATTGCGGGATGTTCGTTTGACCTATATTGACGCCTCTCGGGATTATCAAATCGCGACAGTCTCCGCTCGAAATGAGCTGGCCGAAACGGTCCGCGCGGCGGATCTCCAAGCGCCGATTGTGATGGGTCAACCCCACGCCCGAAATATTGTCGAAAGACAGCTTGCCCGCTCAGAGCCTGCGCGGAGAATGGCGAGCCTGTCATTGCCCTTACATGATGCCCCGGCCGCTGGTGAGCTTGTGACCCTGCCAGAGGTTGATGGGGTTTGGCAGGTCGAGGCTATTAATCTCGGGTTTCAAGCCGATGTCTCGTGTGTCCCCTTACCAAACACACAGGCAAGTTCTTTCGTTGCTGGCGCGGAGCCGCGCGTCACGTCTCATCCTATTTGGGTATCTGAACCTGTCGCTTTGGCGTTTGATTTTCCGGGGGCCGCGGGATTGCAAATCGGGGCGCTGTCGACACCCTTCCGAGCTACCGAATTTTCTTTTGATGGCCAAAGCGTCAACACATCTTCGCCTCTGAAAATTGGCGCGCTTTTAACCCCGCTATCCTATCGTCCGCCAACACTTTGGGACCGAATATCCGAAATTGATATCTATATGCCAACGGGCGTTTGGTTTGCGGCGGGTGAAGCCGAAACCGTCGCGGGAGCGAACCGTTTTGCGATAGAGACGGAGACGGGGTGGGAGATTATAGGCGCGGCAGATGTGACGCTTATCGGCGAGCAGACCTTCCGCCTCAAAACCCTTCTTCGCGGGTTGAATAATTCTGATGATATGATGATATCCGTTGTCCCGGCGGGCGCGCGAGTTGTGGCTTTGGATGCGGGGCTCTCGGATTTACCCATTGATGAAGATTTTATCGGGCAAGAGGTAGAGATTGCCGTCGCGGCGGGCGGGCGAAGCGGTATTTCTGCCAATATCGCCTATAATGCGGTCCATCTTAGGCCGCTTTCCGTCGCCCATATAAAAACACAGCCAATTGGAAATGAGACAGAGCTGAGCTGGGTGCCTCGAAATTTGGACAATGCGGAACTTGTTAACCCGAATTTGCAGGTGGAAATTAGCTGGCTAACTGAGACCCTTATCACTACTGAAACGGTCGTCCGCATCCAGGCCCCATTGGACTCAGGCATATCTGTGACCATTACGCCGTTTGACCCAATCGGGGGAATGGGCGTTTCAAAAACAATCACCCTCTAGCGTGTTGAAAATAGGGTATTTGTGCCTATTTACTCTGCATGGCAAAAAACCCTTATACATTGCTGGGCGTCGCGAAATCGTCTTCAGACAAAGAGATTAAGTCCGCTTATCGCAAGCTGGCCAAGAAATGGCATCCGGATGTCAATCCGGGCGATAAGAAAGCGGAATCCAAGTTTAAGGAAATCACGGCGGCATATAATCTGCTATCGAACCCGAAATTACGAAAACAATATGATACCGGGCAGGTCGATGCCTCGGGTCAGCAGCAAAATCCTTTCGCAGGCGGGTTCCGCCACGCTAATGCCCAAGGCGGGATGAATACAGGATTCGGTGGTTTTGGCGGTATGGGCCAAGACGATATGGCCGATATGTTCTCCTCACTCTTTGGGATGAATATGGGCGGAGGGCGCAGAGGCGGAATGGGCGGCGGCCCTAGAGGAAGTATGCATGGAGGTGGATTCCAGCAACGCCAAACCCCGCCGCAAAAAGGTGCAGATGTTCGCTACAAACTCAAAATGAGCCTATTGGACGCGCTCACGGGCGGGGTCAAAGACTTAGGGAAGGGCTTGAATGTGCGATTCCCCAAAGGAATCAAAGATGGGCAAACTTTGCGCCTCCGCGAAAAGGGAAAACCGGGCATAAATGGCGGCCCTGCAGGGGATGCGCGCGTCAAAATTATGGTGCAGCCTCACAAAAGACTGTCGCGTGATGGAAATGATCTTCATTTGACGGTTCCAATTTCTCTTTCCGAGGCTCTTAAGGGCGTAAAAATTGACCTTGATTTACCGACGGGCAAGGTCGCGCTCGCGGTTCCCGCTGGCACGAACTCAGGGAAGAAATTTCGTTTAAAAAACAAAGGTGTAAGGGCTAAAGATGGGACCGGTGATCTCTATGTCGTCGCCAATATTGTCCTGACGGACGGCGAGCTTGCGGGAGCGTCTGTCTTGGCGGCGCAATTACCGGATGGCGAAAACCATGATTTACGCCGAAAATTGATCTGATCGGCTCTGAAAATGCGTAGCAATTCGTTAACCATAAATAACGCGAATGTTCAGAAACCATTCACTGGAAATCTGCTAGCCGTCCTCGAATGTTGAATAAACGTCATATCCTTTCCGCCCTTTTGGCGAGTGTACTGGCTGTCACAGCTGTGTCTGCGACTGCCGTGAGCGCGCAGGCTCAAAGTTGGGGCGGTCGTTTGGACTTCCAGGCTCAACGTTCGATTTCACCGGCTGAGGCGAAGTCGATTGCGCGTAAGCATGTTCCAGGCGGGCAAGTTGTGGATATTAAACGCCGCGGTGACACCTACAGTGTCCGCGTTATCAAGAAATCTGGCAAAGTTGTCGACGTTTTGATTGACGCCAATACGGGACGCGTCAAATAAAGGACTTGATTCTGGCGCGCGACGAAAGGTCCCCTCATGAGAATTTTGATTGTTGAAGATGACGTTGATTTATCGCGTCAATTAAAGTCCGCTTTCAAGGATGCAGGCTATGCGGTCGATGTTGCGAAAGACGGCGAGGAAGGACATTTCCTTGGGGATACAGAACCCTATGATGCTGTCATCCTCGACCTTGGGTTGCCCTTAATCGACGGCGTGAGCGTTTTGCAAAAATGGCGTGCGGACGGAAAGTCCTTCCCGGTTCTTATTTTGACGGCGCGCGATCAATGGTCTGAAAAAGTGGCCGGATTTGATGCGGGCGCGGATGATTATCTCACCAAGCCATTCCATGTCGAAGAACTTATGGCCCGTTTACGTGCATTGCTCCGCCGCGCCGCCGGACATACGACCGACACGATTGAGCTGGGTGATTTGATGGTTGATAATCGCGCTGCCCGTGCCTTCGTTGACGGCATGGCGATTAAGCTCACCAGCCATGAGTTCCGACTTCTTTCTTATATGGCGGCGCATAAAGGCCGCGTGATTTCGCGGACCGAATTGGTTGAACATATTTACGACCAAGATTTTGACCGCGATTCCAATACGATTGAGGTTTTCGTTGGCCGCTTGCGTAAGAAAATCGGGACCAGCCGGATCGAAACGGTTCGCGGCTTAGGGTACCGATTGCTAGATCCGGATTCTGAAACGGCTGAATAAGCCATGAACCGGCGCACACCGCCATCACTTGTTTCTTCGCTTATTCGGGCGGCTTTGCTTTGGGCTGTTCCGGGATTGATTTTGGTGACAATTGCGCTGGGTCTTGTCTCGCGTAATTCATCTTATCGCGGTTTTGAAGAACCCTTGGAAGCCTCTGTTCTAGGTCTCATTGCTAGTGTTGAGGCGGATGAAAACGGGACGTTACGATTGTCCCGGGAACTGCCAGAACCGCGATATCAGCGCGCTTTATCGGGACGATATTGGATGATCGGTACGATTCCAGAGGGTGAAGACATTGTCCCTTTATTGTCTTCGCGCTCCTTATATGGCGGCTCAATTCCTGTAACGGATAAAACAGTCACGGAATTGGCCCAACAGGGGCAAGACCCTGTACGTTTTACGACATCTGGCCCTGATCTGGATGCCGACGAAACCTTGAGAGTTGTCGCGCGCCAAGTCGTGCTGCCCAATATGTCCTCCCCAGTGGTTGTGCTGGCGGCGGCGGATAGGGCGGATGTTATTCGGTCGATTCGGAACTTCATTTTGACGGCGATAGCGCTGCTTTCTGGGCTGACCTTGGGTTTGATTTTTGCGGTCTATGCGCAGGTTCGTTTAGGACTCCGGCCGTTATTTGCGCTCGTCAATCGCATTGCAGATGTGCGCGAAGGGCGTGCAGCTTCTGTTGAAGGGGATTACCCGCTGGAAATCGCTCCGCTCGCCAAAGAGCTAAACTCTCTCATCTCGCACAATAAGACCATTGTTGATCGTGCGCAGACGCATGTGGGCAATTTGGCCCATGCCCTGAAAACTCCGATAGCGGTTTTACGCAATGAAGCGGAAGCGGCCAAAACGACGCCTTCAGAAATCGTTTCGCGCCAAACGGATTCTATGGCGGCGCAGGTTGATCATCATTTGCGCCGCGCGCGCGCGGCTGCACGCGGGCAGGCGATTGGCGTGCGGGCTGATATGGATCCCGTCATTGATGGATTGGTGAGGACCTTGCCGCGTATCTATCGTGAAAAGGATTTGACGATTGACCGCACCGGGGAGACCGGATTGATTTTTCGCGGTCATCCTAGGGACCTTGAAGATATGATTGGGAACCTCATGGATAATGCGGCAAAATGGACAGGCAGCTGCATAGATGTGGATGTTTACACTGTCGAGGACGGTGTCTGTACGGTGACGATTTCGGATGATGGTCCGGGTTTGACGGAAGCTGAAATACAAGAAGCCCTAAAGCGCGGGGCGCGTTTGGATGAAGCTACGCCGGGGAGCGGTTTGGGGCTGTCCATCGTCAAAGATTTAGCCGATGCTTATAATGGCTCGCTGACCTTTTCGCGCTCCGAAAGTGGAGGCTTGAAAGCAAAACT
>CAZKHC010000020.1:10631-14148 GCA_964552135.1 uncultured Algimonas sp.
AACCTCGATATGTCAGACAGCCTTTCTCGCGGGCAAATCACCCAAAAATATGACGCTATTTTTAGCGCAAATATGGTTCATATTGCGCCCGTTTCTGCTTTGCACGGTCTGGCGGAATTGGCCGCGCAGGCGATTAAAGAGGGCGGCCAAATGATCCTTTACGGCCCCTTTTTATTCGGCACGGACTCCGCGCCATCCAATCTCGATTTTGACGCCTCTTTGAAACGGCGAAATCCGGCTTGGGGCGTGCGAGAGTCAGATTTCGTTAAGCATATATTTGCACAAAACGGGTTTAATGTCTTCAAATTGCGAGACATGCCCAAAAACAATTTCCTCCTTGGGATGTCGCGAGGCTAAAGAAACTTTCAAAGATGGAGGTTTCGTCATGTTTTGGACATGATTGGGTCATCTGTGACCCTGCAGTCTCTCTCTTGGAAAGGAAGCCTTGTGTCCAAAATGAAACTCACATTGCTGGGGTCAGTTATGGCCTTTGGTCTTGCGCCGCAAGTCGTCGCGCAAGATGCAGTGATAATATTTGCTGACTCTGATCGCTATGTTGCGTCGGACACATCAGGGGAAACGCCCTTCCGCTCACTTCGCGATCTTGGACAAAATCCGTCTGGAACTACTCAGCCATTGGCAGAGCCTTTACCGCCATTATCAGTTGTTCCAAACGTTCCGAAAGAAGCTGGATTGCCTTTACCAGCGCCAATTACGCAATCTCCTTCCATTTCCGCGCCATCTGCTGGGCAGTCGAATGCCTTCTCTCCGATTTCGCAGCCGCCGGTCGGTACGAACCTCCTCGATCTTCCGATTAATGCGCTGCCATCCATCGCCAATCTGGTGGACCGGGTCAGCCCCTCCGTTGTGAATATCGTTGTCACGACTGATACAGGCGAGACCACGAGTGAAGGCCAAGGCTCTGGATTTATTATTTCCGATAAACTCGAAGTCGTGACGAATTATCACGTCATCGAGGGCGGCACGAATATCGAGATCGAATTTAATGATGGCCGGAGATATGATGCGAAAATCTTAGGCACGGACGAAGAGACAGATCTGGCGCTGCTACAAATTCAAACAACGGATAAAATTCCGCATGTCAATTTTCATCAACCGCGCGATTTGCGGATTGGAGATTGGGTTGTTGCGATTGGTAACCCCTTCGGAATCGGTCAGTCGACCTCGCTAGGCGTGATTTCTGCGATTGGCCGCGAGAAAGTCGATAGCGGGTCTTATGTTGATTATATCCAAACGGATGCCACGATTAACCGCGGTAACTCGGGCGGCCCGCTATTTAATCTCGACGGCGATGTTGTTGGGGTGAACTCTGCGATTTACTCGCCAACCGGCGCGAGTGTCGGAATTGCCTTTGTTATTCCGCATCATACGGCAGAGCGAATTATTAATTCCCTTCGAACGGATGGGCGCGTCCGCCGTGGTTATTTAGGTGCCGGCTTGCGGACCGCTGAATATTCAATTGATGGCCGCCCCGGCGTCTTCAAAGGCGGCGCAACGGTCAACGATGTGCTGCCGGGTTCACCTGCCGATATTTATGGATTGCAAGTCGATGACATAATCTTGGACATCAATGGTCAAGTCGTCAAAAACTCTGTGGAAGCCACACGTGCGATTGCGAAAGTCACCCCGGGCGAGATTGCGAAATTCATTTATGAGCGCGATGAAAAAACATATTCTCTTGATGTCCAAATTGGCGAACGTCCAGAAAAATACGAAATCAGAAAAGCCAGTGCGGAATCGCAAGGCCTACCGCCGCCTCCGCCGCCTGAGGATAAGTCCAAGCCTAAGGTGAATATCGACACAGGTATCCATGTTTTAGATATCTCCGCTGAATTCCGCTCCGCTATTAATATGCGGTCCGACCAAGTGGGTGTATACGTCGAAGCCGTCGATCCAGGTAGCGCGGCCGAACAGGCAGGCTTCAAACTTGGCATGGTTATCCTGGAAGCCGGAGGGGAACCAGTTACAGAAGTCGCGAAATGGAAATCTATCGTTTTGAATACAAAAGAAGCCCAACAAGATGGGTTGATTGTAAATGTTCGTCATAAAGATGGACGCGAGAGTTTTATGGTGCTGCCTCTATGAAATTAATGAGTAAGAATAATGAGTGAATTTCTGGGTGGGGACCTATGGAGAAAAAAATGAGAATATTAGTCGTCGAAGATGACGCGGTTGCTGCCGAATATGTCCGTAAGGGCCTTATGGAAGCTGGCCATGTCGTAGACTTGGCCCCCGATGGAGACCTCGGTCTCGAAATGGCGCGCGCCGCCGATTATGATGCCCTGATTTTGGATCGTATGCTTCCAAAGCGTGATGGGCTCGAAGTCCTTTCAGAAATCCGAGAGGACGGCGATGCCACGCCCGTTCTTATCCTATCTGCACTTGGCGAAGTTGATCAAAAGGTTGAGGGCTTGCGTGCCGGCGGAGATGATTACCTTGCTAAACCCTATAGTTTCACGGAACTTCTCGCGCGCGTTGAGGCCATTGGCCGCCGATCTGATCCGACAGCTGCCGTCACCAAATTAAAGGTTGGCGGGTTGGAAATGGACTTACTGGCGCGTACGGTTCGCCGCGATGGTCAGAAAATCTTACTGCAACCTCGAGAGTTTCGCTTATTAGAGTGTCTGATGCGTAATGCTGGACGGGTCGTGACACGGACGATGTTGCTTGAAAAAGTTTGGGACTATCACTTTGACCCCCAAACAAATGTCATTGATGTTCATATTTCTCGCTTGCGCGGAAAAATTGACAAAGAGTTCGAAGAACCGCTTCTACATACAGTTCGCGGCGCAGGTTACAGACTGCAGGTCTAGTCGGCTTGGAATTAACACGCTAAGGAGCGCCGCATGAGCGGTGCTATCCGAAAACTTTATCGCAACACGCTCTTCCGGCTTTCGCTGTTGGGCGCGTTGCTTTTTGTCCTCTCGCTAGGCGTGGCGCTGGGCTATATTTACTATGCGACCATCTCCAGTGAACTTCGCCGTGTGGACCGGGTGAACGAAGCTGAAATTGAAGAGTTGCAAATGCTCTATGACCGCGCCGGCGAAGTCGCTGTTGTCAATGCTATCGACCGGGGACTGCTTCCGCCAAATGTGTCGCGCACCAATCCTGATGTGAAATCCGTCTATCATCAGGCGGGCCATGCGTTCTTAAAAAATGCCGTATTTCAACGCGGTCTATCCAGTAGTCTCGTGCTGGAACGGGTTTATATTTTGAACGGTGGTCCCGGCACACAACCCACGGGCAATTTAGTCAATCGAGCCGTCCAAAGAACGGGACAAGAGACAAGCCTGATTCCCGAAAAAGAAGATGAGGCATTTACGCGACTTGAGTTTATTTATTCCGCCGTCGCGGAAAATGATGAAACTGTCGAACGGCGCGCCCAGGCGATAGCAGGGTATATTTATCTGGGTGAAGAAAGAACGCTCACCCTCTTGGTCGGACGCGACGTCGAAGCGATTGCTCGTACGGGTGAGCGCGTTCGAAATGCGATTCT
>CAZKHC010000020.1:14248-21086 GCA_964552135.1 uncultured Algimonas sp.
GCGTCTCGAACTCTAATATTGGCCGATCGCGGATTATTATCGCAGGCCGTGTCGAACCTTTTGGAAAACGCTATTAAATATACGCCGCGCGGAGGCTCCATTCATCTTGTTAGTCGCAAGATACGCGGCGGAGGTATTGAAGTTGCGATTAAAGATGATGGGCCTGGGATTCCTAGCTGGGACCGCGAGCGGGTGAAGGAACGTTTTGTACGATTAGATAAATCTCGTTCGTTGCCTGGGAGTGGCCTGGGGCTTTCCCTTGTGGAAGCGGTCGCGGATCTTCATCAAGCGGAATTTATTATGCGAGATAATGAGGATTTACCCTCGGCCGATAAAGGGGGAGATCCTGACCGCCCCGGGCTTTCTGCTGCCCTTATCTTTCCTAGAGCAAAAGGCTTCCGCAGCGGAGACATAAACGGCGTTCAGCAGAATTAGATTTTCTAGACTGGTCGGTTAAGCCGCGTCATATTGTGTGTCTTGTATCGGGGGCGGGACTTGCCTTGGCTGCGTAGACCCAACGGCCGCTGCGGGCATAGCCGGTGCGATCGCATCATCATTGGCTTGAAGGACGTCAGCAATATCTTGCGCAAGACGAGAAATTTCACTTCCAACTTCATTGGTTTCAGCCGGAGCCTCTTTTTTCTGTACGGAAATCGGTAAGGTGAAGGTAACCGTTGTGCCTTCGCCAACAACGGAGCTGATATTGAAGTTCCCGCCGTGAAGCTCAACAAGAGATTTAGATAAGGCAAGGCCAAGACCAGTGCCTTCATGTTGACGAGAATGTTGACTATCAATTTGCTCGAAAGGTTGCGCAAGGCGTGCGATATTTTCTTTCGAGATTCCGATACCCGTGTCGGAAACATGAATAATTAATCCCGCAGATTTTGGCTCGACGGTAATCCGTACCATGCCGCCTTCGGGCGTAAATTTAATGGCATTAGTCGTCAAATTAAGAAGGATTTGTTTTACGGCCCTTGGATCTGCCTCGATTTCCGGTGTTTCTGATCCGTCATAAATGAGTTTCAGGCGGTTCTCATCCGCGCGTCCGCGGACAATCCGGATAACTTGACCAATCATGTCCGACATAATCATCGGTTCGGTATTGAGCGTCATCTTACCAGCTTCAATTTTGGACATATCCAAAATATCATTGATAAGAGACAGAAGATGCTGTCCAGAAAAGAGGATGTCATTTACATATTCTTTATATCGCGCGTCTCCGAGCGGGCCGAACATTTCCTTCTTCATAATATCGGAAAATCCGTTGATAGCATTCAAAGGTGTGCGAAGTTCATGGGACATGTTTGCCAAAAATTCTGATTTAGATTGGTTGGCTTCCTCAGCGCGAATTTTCTCTTGTTCGTAATTTTCGGCGAGTTCCACAATGCGGACTTGAGATTTACGCAGGACGTTAATCGTTTTTTCGAGCGCATCTTGATTGACTTGTAGCTGTTGCTCGCGCGTTCGAATGGCGGTAACTTCAGTACCGATAGATACGCGTCCGCCATCTGCTGTATTGGTTTCTAAATACCGCACCCAACGACCATCAGCGAGTTGCAATTCATATCCGGCGCTCCCCGGAATTTCGAAGGTTTGAGTAATTTGTTGGTTCGCATGATACTCAACCATTGCAGAAGGTAAACCCTGCTTAAGTTGACCAGCTTGAAACCCGAAAAAGTCCTCAAATTTATTATTCCACAGGACGAGGCGGTCCATCTGATCCCATATAACAAAACTATCATTCATGGACCGCAAGGCGTCGAATAAGCGGGCTTCGGCAGATTGCAAGCGAGCTTGAGCCCCGCGCGCTTCCGTTATGTCCATTGCCATGCCGATAACGATTTTGGTTTGATCGTCGCGTTGTGTCGGACGGCCACGGCAGGATAGGAAAATTGGCAAGTTAGCGGCGCCAATTTCTATTTCAAACGGCCCGTTAATGCTGGCGCGCTTGAGTAGGTTGTAGAGCTGGTCTCGATGGGACATCGAAAAAAGGGCAAGAAATTGTGGGAGTGGAAGAGAGGTTTCTTTCTCTGCTAAACCCAGCGTTTTAGCCAAAGATTTTGAGAGAAATGCCGTGTTTCGGGTTAAGTCAATTTCCCAAATACCGCCATTTGAACCGTCGACGGCTGCGCGATATCTTTGGCGCGAAACTTCTTCTGCGTTGTATTTATTGCGAGCCGTATCAATCTGATCTCTCAACTGACTTAGCATCATCCAAATCAACCAAGCGGCGCCGAAAAAGAGGAGTCCAAACAGGATGAGATTTTGAAGAATACCAGGATCTGATCGGCGAGGCTCAATATCCATAATGGAGAGATAGGAGCCAGGAATTTGCGTGGCTCCAAACCAGACTTTCTGATCATTCCGCTCAAGACGGGATACGTTGGATGTCGCTGAACCGCGCGCGAGGCTGGTTAAACGATTAGCGGAAATTCGGTAAAAGGCTTGTGGTCCTTGCGAAGCGATTTCCGGGGGTCCGTCTATCACGCGGCCTGAATCGCGAATAAGAGCGCGCGTTCCGGCGCGTTGTCCGACTAAGGTTCCGGGCGCGAGGGCCACGACTAGAAAATTATCCCCGGCTTTTCGGGTCACAACCGGGGTCGCGACACCTTTGTCATTGATGAGAGAGTCGATGGTCACGCCATTTGTCGGGAAATTGCGACGATCAAGGGCGGCTAGTTGGGATCCGGCCCCTAATGTGTCCGCAAGGACTCCGCCATTTCCATTCAATAGAGCTGCGCCAACGATGTTGCTGGACCGGCCTGCAAATCCCACAATTTGTTGCGGCGTACCGCGCATGGCAAGGGCCGTATCAATCCATTCGATTTCTGCATCTAACGCGCGCTTCACCGAATTGGCTTCAGCCGTCAGGGTTGTTTGGAATTGCCCAATTTGATCTGCCCGATGATTTTTCACGTCATAAATCAATTTCCAAGCAGCGAGAACGGCAAAGAGGGTGAAAAATAGGAAAGTGGTAATCAATAAGCGCTTGAAGGCGGCTCGGCCGCCCAATCTTTCGGATAAGCGGCTGACAAAATCATCTGATTGATTTGTAACTCCTGGCGGAGCAGAGAAGGCAGGTTGGGCCGCCTGAAGAGGCGCCGCAGCACTTGCCGTCACTGAAGCGCGTCCGGGCACGGCGTGCGGAGGCGGACTCGCCTGTGTTTGCACGGCATTATGATGATAAAGCTGCGGAGCTCTAGCGGTTTGGCCCGCTGCTTGGGAGGGGCTATGTCCAGGCCTATTTTGCAAATGAAAATCCCCTATGCCAAATGGCAACCCTAAAAATTCAGTTCAATCTCACAGTTTTGACGAATCACGCCATGTGAGTCGGACGAATCGACTACATACAGGGTTAACAATGACCCTGCGCCTAGTCGAACAAAACGTGGTTAATATTGTATTGAAATTGGCAGTTTATGGCCTGAATTTCTGCGATTTCATTGGGGAGCCGTTATGAAATTCGCGGCTCTGGCTCTGGACGCCCAATCGCATAGCCTTGGGCCGCGTCAAAACCTAGCTCTGTTACGAATTTTCGAATTTCTTCAGTCTCGACGCCTTCCGCGATGAATCTTACGTCCAAGGCCTCCCTTAAGGATAAAAGTGCCTTTAAAATCGCGCGATCTCTGGCGGTGTTGAAAGCTGCGGCTACAAAACCGCCGTCAATCTTTAGCCAGTTACAGGGCAGGGCTCTGAGATACCGAATTGAGGCGGCTCCCGCGCCAACATCATCCAAACATACCGGGTGTCCCCGTGTTTTCAATTCAGACAAGAGCGCTTCTGCGAGGCTTAGATCCGCCATATTCCAACTCTCGGTCAACTCAATGATGAGCTTGGTCGGGGAGGCCTTAAGCGCCGTTAGGCAAGCCATGACCGCCGATTTGAAATTAGGCTTATCGACGGAAGCTCCGGAAAGGTTGATGGCAATACCAGATCCGTCAGGATTTTCATTTAGGACTAAAATCGCCTGCGCGAGCATAGATAAGTCCAAATCTTTGATGACACCGGAGAGTTCAGCAGGGCGTAAAACCCCTTCAAGGTGATCTTCGCTATCAAACCGAACAAGCCATTCGTGGTGATGGATGTCGCCGTCAGCTAGGTTCACAATAGGTTGGCGCAGCACAGAAAAGCGCTGCTCCGATACGTAATCGCGAAAACCTTCAGCCGTGTGTAACGTTGACATGCGGCGGTTTTACCACAGAAGCCAAAACAAAGGGTTTACAGGTTTTTAGCTTCCGCGTGTTTTCTGAGCAATCTCCAACACATTCTTGCTAGGCTTTGAGGCTATGACATGGTCAAGCTCCGCCGTGATGAGGCTTTGGCGATGAGAATCTAATTTTTTCCAAATTTCAAAAGCCCCTAGCAGGCGCGCCGCAATTTGCGGGTTGCGGCTATCCATATCTAGAACTTGGTCCGTAAAGAACGCATATCCCGATCCATCATTTTTATGGAACAGCGGGGCATTGCCCATTGCAAACCCTCCGATGAGGGCGCGAACACGATTTGGATTATGTTTATCATAGCGGGGTGATTCAGATAATTCGATGAGTGATTGGACGCCGTCGGCATGTGGTCTCATGGCCTGGACAGAGAACCATTTGTCGAGCACAAGTGGGTTGGTTTCCCACCGCAGATAAAAATCCTCCATCGTGGTTTCGACTCTTTGGCCGCCGAGCCGCGTAAGTGCGATAAGCGCGGATAGTTCATCGGTCATATTTGTCGCATCGGACAGTTGTGTTTGCGCGAGTTTCACCGCGAGCGGATCTTTCCGCGCGCCAAGTAAAGCGAGGCAGCGATTCCGCAGCGCCCTGCGTCCGGCGGAGGTCGAGTCCGGATTAAACGGACCGGAGTCAGCCAACGCATTGTAACGTTCAACAAGGTTATCACGCAGCTTATCTGCAACGGCGCGGGAAAGCCATTTTCCGGCTTCATGAACAGCAATGGGGTCAGCCGAGTCAAGGCTCTGCAGGATTTCCATAGATGTGGGAGGTGTTAGCGCCAAGGCTTTGAAAGCATTGTTAAATTCAGGATTGTCCAAAGTACGTTCTAGGGCTTTGCAATAACCTTGCAGGGCAGGGTTTGTCCTCGGTATCTCTCCGCTTTCAATCGACTTTGCCATCTCCATTACCATTTGTCGGGCCAAGGCTTGACCCGCCTCCCAGCGATTAAAAGGATTAGGGTCTGCTCCCATCAGGCGCAGTAAATCTTCCGTTGAAAAATCGGTTGTAAGTGTCACGGGAGCAGAGAAATCTTGCAGCACAGAGAGCGAATAGGCCTCATCAAGTTTTGGGATTGAGACGCTCGTTCCGCTGCCCGACAATACTGTCAATTGCGGCGGAGAGAGCGGGCCATTATCCCCAACGACTTGCCAGCGGACGGGCATAATAACAGGATATTTTTCAGATTGCCCCGGCGTTGGCGGCGTGGACTGAATGAAGTGAAGACGAGTCTCGCCATTGGGCAAAGACTCCTGCTGGACTTTCAAATTTGGCGTTCCCGCTTGTTGATACCAACGCATGAATTGCGAAAGATTTGCGCCAGTTGCCTCTTCGAAACAGGCTAAAAACTGCTCAACCGTCGCGGCTGTACCGTCGCATTTTTCGAAATAAAGATCGCATCCTTTGCGAAAAGCGTCTGTGCCGAGTAATGTCTTCAGCATCCGAATTAATTCGGCGCCTTTTTCATAAATTGTCGCCGTATAGAAATTATCAATTTTCATATAGCTGTCTGGGCGAACAGGATGGGCGAGGGGGCCTGCATCCTCGGCGAATTGCCGCGCGCGTAGGGCGCGAACATCTTTGATGCGCTGAACGGCTTCGCCGCGCATATCGGCAGAAAATTCTTGGTCGCGGAAGACGGTGAAGCCCTCTTTTAGGCAAAGCTGGAACCAATCCCGGCAGGTCACGCGGTTGCCGGACCAGTTGTGGAAATATTCATGGGCGACAACGGATTCAATCCGCTCGAAATTCATATCTGTTGCGGAGGCGGCGTCCGCGAGCAAAAGCGCAGAGTTGAAGATATTGAGGCCCTTATTTTCCATCGCGCCGAAATTGAAATCTCGGACCGCGACAATCATAAAACGGTCAAGGTCATATTCACGGCCAAAAGCCTCTTCGTCCCAAGTCATCGAGCGTTTCAGCGCGTCCATCGCATATTCGGCTTTGGACGCATTTCCGGGGTCGACGAAAATCTCTAAAGGAATGTGCCGCCCAGACACCGTCGTGAAACTATCCTCAAGGACATCAAACTCTCCGGCGACAAGCGCGAAGAGATAAGCGGGTTTGCGGAAAGGATCATGCCAGACAGCAAAATGCTTATCTGTTCCGACCGCGCCTTCTTCAATTCTATTGCCGTTGGCAAGCAATGAGGGATAGGCCTTGATATTGGCCTCGATCCGCACCGTGAAAACGCTCATCGCGTCGGGGCGGTCGAGGTAATAGGTGATACGCCGAAACCCTTCCGCCTCGCATTGCGTACAAAACCGCCCGCCCGACACATAAAGCCCCATGAGGGTAGAATTGGCGGAAGGATCACAGATCGTTTCGATTTCTAGCGTGAAGCTTTCGGGCGTTTTCGCGAAGGTTAGCGCCTCTTGATCGAGTCTATAGTCAGACCGCTTGAGCGTTTTACCGTCAAGTTTCACCGATTTTAGCGCTATATTTTCGCCGTTTAGAACTAAAGGCTCATCGCGCAGACGTTTTACGTCCAGTTTAGACCGAACTGTAGTTTTGCGCGGATCGAGGTCAAAATCCAAATAAACCGACGTAATCTCATGGCTCGGCGGCGTGTAATCCGAGAGGAGCGTGGGCGTTGGGGCAGTGTCAGTACGCATAGAGTC
>CAZKHC010000021.1:0-19472 GCA_964552135.1 uncultured Algimonas sp.
TGTCCTTCAAGGATCAAATCACGCCCGAAGCCATGGAGGCTATCCGCGCTTATGTCATGAACCAAAGCCATCTGGCCGTCGCTAATGGGGAAGCGGGAAAGTAGACGGTGATAAAATCCGATCAAAAATCGTTCGATGCCATCGTCGTAGGTGCGGGGTTTTCAGGGCTCTATCTCATACACAAATTGCGGCAGATCGGATTATCCGTGAAAGTGTTCGAAAAGGCTGATGATGTAGGCGGTACATGGTATTGGAACCGCTATCCAGGCGCGCGATGTGATATTGAAAGCGTTGATTATTCATTCGGCTTTGACCCAGAACTAGAACAGGAATGGAAGTGGAGTGAGCGATATGCCGCTCAGCCCGAGATACTTCGCTATGCTCAACATGTCGCCGAAAGATTTGACCTACGCCGCGACATTAGTTTTGCGACGAAAGTAGAAGGAGCGACTTGGAATGAAGATGCGTCTAGCTGGACAGTGAAAACAGACCAGAACGAGACATTTACAAGTCAATTCTTTATCATGGCCACAGGCTGTCTCTCTGAGCCCAAGGACATCGACATCGCCGGCACTGAAGACTTTGGCGGTGAAATTTACAGAACACATAGCTGGCCGCATGAAGGTGTTGATTTTTCGGGCAAGCGCGTTGGCGTCATCGGGACTGGATCTTCAGGTATACAAACGATTCCGCTCGTTGCGGAACAAGCCGAGAGCATTGTCGTCTTTCAGCGCACGGCTGGATTTTCGATACCCGCGCTCAATGGTCCTATCAGAGCGGATAAGCTAGAACAGATAGAGCGCTACCAGGACTACCGCGAGGAAGCCCGCTGGACGCAAGGCGGCGTCCCGTCATTTTTAGGCACAGAACCTGCCTTATCGGTATCCGAAGAGATTCGCGAGGAACGTTACGAAAAAGCCTGGGCCGAAGGCGCGATGACACATATCGTTTTGTCATTTGCCGACTTGCTATACAATAAAGAGGCCAATGACACCCTATCTGACTTTGCCCGCAAGAAGATACGAAGCAAAATCAACGATCCGAAAATAGCGGATATTTTGGAACCTAACGAGTTTCCAATTTGTACTAAAAGGCTATGTCTGGACACTAATTATTACGAGACGTTCAACCGCGAAAATTCCGATATTGTTGACCTAAAAACAAACCCAATTACAACCATCACGCAAACTGGCATCGCGACACAAGATAAAACGTTCGAATTTGATACGATCATTTTTGCCACAGGTTTTGACGCTATGACGGGCGCATTACTGGCTATCGACATAACGGGACGCGAGGGAAAAACCTTGAGGGACACTTGGGCAGATGGGCCTGCCAGTTATCTCGGACTTTCAGTCGTCGGATTCCCAAATTTCTTTACGATCACTGGTCCGGGCAGCCCGTCAGTCATGTCCAACATGATCATCTCTATTGAACAGCATGTTGAATGGATTTCTGATTGCTTTGCGCACATGGCCGAGAATAATCTTAAAACGATTGAGGCAACACCGACGGCACAAGCTGCTTGGGTTGAATATGGCGTTACCACCAGTGAACTCACACTTTTTCCATTAGCCAAGTCTTGGTATATGGGCGCGAATGTCCCAGGCAAACCGCGCATTTGCTTACCCTATCTCGGAGGCGTCGGCGCCTATAGACGTGTCTGTAATGATGTCATCGCGCAGAATTACCTCGGATTTAGTTTTGATGGCCCGAGCGGACAGCGCTGCAATGACGGCATTGTAAGACCACAGCAACCTGATGTCGTGGCTCTGCTGGAAGCAATGGCGGAGATGAATATTCCGCCATTTGAAACCATGTCGCCAGAGCAAGCCCGTGAAACATCAATGGCTATCAATGCCGCTTTCCCCCCGGGCCCAGAAGTAGGAGAGGTTGTCGACGGCAAGCTGCCCGGCGCAGGGGGCGAGCTTGATTATCGCCTCTACCGACCCGATACGCCAGGCCCTCACCCAATCACGGTTTATTTCCATGGTGGCGGCTGGGTATTGGGTGATCACACATCCGATGATGCTTTTTGCCGCGATCTCTGCGGCAACGCGAATTCAATCATTATTTCTGTCAATTATCGTCATGCACCAGAGCACCCTTTCCCGGCAGCAGCAGATGATGGCTTTGCGGCCGTGAACTGGATCGCAAACAATGTAGAAATCCTTGGAGGAGTTTCAGAGCAATTAGCTGTCAGTGGATGGAGCGCTGGTGGTAACATTGCAGCCGTCGTGTGTCAGTTGGCTCGCGATGAAGGCGGTCCTGAAATCAAAGGTCAAATCTTAATTACCCCTGTGGTCGACGCCAATGATGATAGCCCGTCAATGCATGAAAATGCGGAAGGATTTGTTTTGACTAAAGCCTTGATGGACTGGTTTACGGACCACTATACGAACGCGGCTGATCGTGCAGATCCAAAGGTCTCGCCCTTACTCGCGAATGATTTAACAAATCTCCCACCAACACTCGTTATAACGGCTGAATTTGACCCCCTACGTGATCAGGGAAATGCTTATGCCAAAGCACTTACCGAGGCTGGGGTGCCGACGCATAATATAACCTACCCTGGTCAAATACATACGTCTTTTACAGCTGTTGGCGTCTTACCAACTGCAAATGACGCGAGACAAACCATAGCGCAGTCATTGAAAAATTTCTTCGACTAAATCGGCAGAGTGATTTTGTCAAAGTGCTTTGGCTTTCTTGAAAAACTCATTCTCTAGGCTCAGGACTCATTACATCCAAAATATATCTATTTCGGCTAGGAGTATTGCCGAGAAGAAAGTGTGAGCACATCGGTCGTATCGTGTTGCAACGCGTCTCCAATTTTTGAGCCTTCCGAACATATTTTCTATCTTATGGCGTTGTTTATAGAGGGTTTTGCAATAGCTTGCTGGAGACTTTCGGTTTGACCTGGATAGGATTCAGGGCCTTATCCTCTTGACCCTTAGAGCAGCGCGATATTCATCGCTGTCATAGGTATCTAACTTTGGGAATTATCTATCAAGTTTATCTTTGCAAAGAGGCAGCCATCCACACAAGACATTAGGAATGAAGGAAAAGCGCCTAACCCGCCGCCTTCAAACGCGCCAATAAACTACTCGTATCCCAGCGATTACCGCCCATCTCTTGCACATCGGCATAATAGCCATCCACGAGTTCCGTCACGGGCATGTCGAGGTTCAGGGTTTTGGCTGTGTCTAATACAATACCCAAGTCTTTGCGCATCCAATCCACGGCAAAACCGAATTCATATTCACCCTTGGCCATGGTCGAAGCGCGGTTGTCCATTTGCCAACTTTGCGCCGCACCCTTCCCGATAGCGCCGACGACTTCATCCATATCGAGGCCAGCCGCTTGCGCAAAATTCACGGCTTCCGAGAGGCCTTGCAACATCCCCGCAATACAAATCTGATTGACCATTTTCGTGAGCTGCCCTGCCCCGACAGGCCCCATGAGCTTCGTCGCTTTCGCATAAGCGTCAATAATCGGCTGGGCTTGGGCAAAATGCGGAGCCTCCCCGCCGCACATAACGGTCAGCTGTCCATTGACTGCGCCCGCTTCACCGCCAGAAATCGGCGCATCGAGGAATCCGATATCGGCCGCTTGGCACATCGCCCCGACTTGTTTGGCGCATCCATCCGACGCGGTTGTATGGTCGACTAAGACAGCGCCCGCTTTCATCGCTGGCACGGCTTTACCCGCAACAGCGAGTACATCGGCGTCCTGCCCTACGCACATCATCACGAAATCCGCTCCATTTACAGCAGTTTCGACGCTATCGTGAGCGTTTCCAGCATATTCCGTGTCCCATTTATTGGAAACGGCGCTCGTACGGTTCCAAACATGGACCTCATGTCCCGCGGCCACTAAATGCCCCGCCATTGGGTATCCCATGACACCCAACCCTAAAAATGTGACCTTAGCCATAAAAATTCCCAATCACGCCTTGTCTTAAGCGGCCCAATGCCGTCAAAGTAAGATATGGCACCCCATCCTACAGCGCTATAAAAATGTTAGCCCTGCCTGAAATTTGGCAAATGTGGAGCGTCTTTGGCATCGTTGCCATAGGCGTCTGGTTCTATGTACGCGAAAGCTTCACGATTGAAGCGATTAGCGTGGGTATTATTGTTACGCTTATGGTCTTTTTCCATGTTTTTGGAGAGGCAGGAGATATAAACAATGGCCAGCTGCTTTCAGGCTTTGCTGCTCCCGCTCTGGTGACAATTATGGCGCTTCTCGTGGTGGGTCAGGGAATGTTTCATACTGGAGCGCTAGAGGAACCAATTGTCAGAATAAACAACTCCTTAGACAAATCTCCTCGCGTCACTTTGCTTGTCGTTTTTCTCGTCGCATTCGCCGTCTCGATGTTTATGAATAACACGCCTGTGGTCGTCATGTTCATCCCAATCATGGCGGCCATGGCGACGCGATTGCGCACCACCGCCTCGCGTTTCATGATGCCCCTCTCGTTCGTCTGTATTTTGGCAGGTATGACGACCCTCATCGGCTCTTCTACCAACCTCTTGGTCAATGATGTATTGGTCCGAACCACGGAACTTGAACTTTCATTCTTCAGTCAATTTCTCCCAGGCATCACATTAGCCGCTATCGGCGCAATATATATCATTACGATGGCCCCTATCCTACTGCCTGAGCGTAAAGGGATGGAAACGGAAATGAATGCCACGGGCCATCAATATATTGCGCAAATCCGCGTGACGCCCAATCATCCCCTTGTTGGTGCGAAGCCAATGGCAGGCCTCTTTCCGACCTTACGGGACGTCACCGTTCGAATGGTACAGCGCGGTGAACGTTCGATGCTACCCCCCTTTGAAGAAACACTACAAACAGGCGATATTTTGATTGTGGCGGCGACGCGAAAGAGCCTCTCAAAACTCCTCTCCTCTCAACCTGAATATTTGCGCGGCATGCTGACCATTGGCGGCTTCGAGGCGGAAACAGATACCGCCGAGCCGCTTATCATTTCAGAAGCGGTGATTGCGCCGGGGTCTAGAATGATCGGACGAACCATCGAACAGGTCGGGTTTCGGCGGCAGACAGGAACCCTCGTTTTGGGCGTACAAAGGCGCTCGCGGATGATCCGAAAGCGTATGCTGGAGATTCGACTGGAGGCGGGCGATGTCCTGCTGCTCTTTGGATATGACAGCGACATGCTTGGCCTTCGGAATAATCGCGATCTTTTGCTTCTCGATTGGTCGATGGTGGAACTGCCGGATATTCGGAAATCTTTTCTTGCGAGATTGATATTTATCGGCACCATTGCCCTCGCCGCGACATCCGTCTTGCCAATTGAAATTGCGGCACTCGGTGGCGCTTTAGGTATGATTGCGACTGGATGTCTGAATATTCGGCAAGCCGTCCGCGCCCTTGATATGCGTATTTTCCTATTGATTGGTGCGGCTTTTGCGATGGGCCTATCCTTGGAACAGACGGGCGGCGCGGCCTATATTGGCGAAGCTATTGTGACGGCCTTTATGCCCTTCGGAAATCAAATTCTAATCGCCGCCGTTTTCATCGTTATCGCCTTTTTCACGAATATTATCAGCAATAGTGCGGCCGCTCTGCTCTTCTCGCCCATTGCTCTAGAAATCAGCACGCAAACAGGTATCGACCCCATTGCCATGGTTTTGACGGTCATATTTGCGGCGAATTGCTGCTTTGCAACGCCCATTGCTTATCAGACCAATCTGCTGGTTTTAGGTCCCGGACATTACAAGTTTAATGACTTTATTCGCTTTGGCGGTCCTCTGATATTGTTGCTCTGGATATCCTATACGTTGCTTGCACCTATTTTCTTCCAGCTCTAACAAGAGACTCATGAGTCATCCATTCGACCCAAATCAGTTGCAGTTCTATCTGACAATTCCATCTCCCTGCCCCTATTTGCCGGACCGGATGGAACGGAAGATTTTCACGCAACTCGACCCGCTCGACGGACCACACATAAATAACTACCTCACACACGCTGGCTTCCGCCGCTCTCAAAATGTGATTTATCGCCCCGCCTGCGAAACTTGCCGCGAATGCCGTAGCTTGCGCGTAGATGTTCAATCATTTGAGGCAGGAAAATCTTTCAAACGCACGCTCAAACGAAATTCCGATATCTTAATTGAAACGAAATATGCCGTCGCGACGGATGAACAATTCGATCTCCTGCAACGATACCTACACAGCCGCCACGCAGGCGGAGGTATGAGCACGATGGATTTCGAACGCTATGAAATGATGGTTGAAGAATGCGCCTCTGAAACAGAAATTACAGAATTCCGAACTCAAGACGGCACGCTCATCGCCGCGATGCTTGTCGACCATCTCACCGACGGCATGTCACTGGTATATAGTTTTTTCGATCCGATAGAGCAGCATCGTTCGCTTGGGATTTTTATGATTTTGACCTATATTGCCCTCTGCCGTGAACAGCAGATGCCTTATCTCTATTTGGGTTATTGGGTCCCCGACAGCCCCAAGATGAGTTACAAAGCGCGTTTTCGTCCCGCAGAAATTTTGACCTTTGCTGGCTGGAAGACCTTGCCAAACACAGCTTTTTCAATCCAGAATTTGCGGGCGCCAAGATGAGCGTTCGGAGACGAGATATTGTTGCAGGCGCGGCCGCCCTTGCTACCGGCGCAGGGGTCGTTGGCGCATTGCGGCCAAAGCAAAAAAACGCAGCATTATCCAAACGAAGCGGCACCCTCGCCGCGCCTAACCTGTCGCAAGACCGAAAACAGTTTCGCATGGCGACGAGCTGGCCCAAGGACTTTCCAGGCCTAGGACAAATGCCAAACCGCTTTGCGGAAGCCATGCATTTAATGAGTGACGGACGCATTGAAATTAAAGTCTTCGCGGCAGGCGAACTTGTTGGCGCAACAGAATGTTTCGATGCCGCCAGTACAGGCGCCGCAGATATGTATCACGCCGCCGAATATTACTGGCAAGGAAAGTCCAAAGGGTTTTCCTTTTTCACAGCGATACCCCTGGGCATGACCGCCGCAGAAATTATGGGGTGGGTCGATTTTGGCGGCGGGCAAAAACTCTGGGATGAACTCTCCGCGCGCTTTAATGTCAAAGCCTTTCAAGCCGGAAACACCGGACACCAAACGGGCGGCTGGTTTCGCAAGAAAATGGAATCACTGGAAGACTTCAAAGGCTTGCGCATGCGGATGCCCGGATTAGGGGGCGAAGTTATTCGTCAACTTGGCGGAACAGCTGTGACCCTTCCGGGCGGAGAGATTTACCAAGCCCTGCAATCTGGAAGTATCGACGCAACTGAATGGGTTGGTCCTTGGAATGACCTTGCCCTCGGATTTTACCGGGAAGCGCCCTATTATTACGCGCCCGGATTTCACGAACCCGGCGCATCGCTTTCGCTTGGGATAAATTTGGACGTCTGGAATAGCCTCAGCGCGTCAGAGCAAAATATGGTTCGCTTCTCTTGCAAATCTGCGAATGATGCATCCATCGGAGAATATACGTTTCAAAACGCACGGGCACTTGAAGAGCTTAAAACCAAACACGGAATTGAACCGCAATTTTTCAGCACCGAGATTCTCAAACGTGTTGGCGAGATTGCCGATGGGGTCGTTGACGATTTCGGTAATGCGGACCCTTTGACCCGCAAAATTGCTGATAGTTATTTTGAGACTCGCAACCAAATGCGGTTCTGGACACAAATGTCAGATGGCCGTTACATCGCTGCGCGCGAAGCCGCTCTAGATAAATAAGCGATGATAGGCGGGATTTTACAAGCAATTGGCTGGGCTTTCTTGCCATTCCTAGCCTGGCCAATCCTGCACTTAGCCTTCGGACATAATAGTTTCGTCCGAGGTGTTAGCGACGCTCTTATCACGCTCATTGATAGTTTGATTTACCGATTGGGCGAAATTGCGAAATGGCTCCTGCCCTTGCTCGTTTTATCTGTCGCCGCATCTGTCTTTGCACTGTCTATCTTTGGCGTCACGACAACCAAGTGGCTCGAGTCGGCGAAATATTTTCAAGCTTTCATCATCATGTTTGGCGCGGCCGCTGCTTTGCTGGCCAGTCAGCATGTTCGGGTGGATATATTTCACACCCGCATGTCTGGCACAGCTAAAGCCCGTGTCGACCTGTTCGGCTATTTACTTCTGCTCCTCCCTGTCTGCGTTTTGCTCACTTGGAATGCGCAGAGTTTCGTCAGTTTTGCGTGGACAATTCGCGAAGGCTCCAGCGAAGCGGACGGCATTCGCGGCGTCTACATTCTAAAAACGCTTATCCCAATTTTCGCAATAACAATGCTCGTGCAAGGCCTTGCCATTGCAACACGCGCTGCCATGTGTCTGCGCGGACAATCTCGGCCAAAGCGACCGAAGGCCATACCGCCGTTTTTTGAATCCGCTCCTGAGAATAACCCATGAGCGGCGCGGAATTATTGGCGGCCATGATGTTTCTGTCCGTCTGCGGCGCTCTGATGGCGGGCTATAATGTTGCCTTTACGCTCGCCGGAACATCGTTGTTATTTGCAGGGATTGGTGTTCTTACGGGAACTTTCGACCCCGTATATCTATTATCCATGCCCGGGCGAATATATCCGCTCATTACGCGAGAAATTCTTATTGCCGTCCCTCTTTTTGTATTCATGGGGGTGATGCTGGAGAAATCCCGCATCGCCGAAGATTTATTGGAGAATATGGGGACTCTGTTCGGCCCAATGCGGGGCGGGCTTGGGATATCCGTGATTTTTGTTGGCGCGCTTCTGGCGGCAAGCACAGGCATTGTCGGCGCGACCGTCGTGACAATGGGACTATTATCGCTGCCGACCATGCTGAACCGAGGCTATGCGCCGTCTCTTGCTTCTGCGTCTATCGCAGCGTCCGGTACACTCGGCCAAATCATTCCGCCCTCTATCGTGCTTGTCATACTGGCAGATCAAATTTCAAATGCGTTTCAAGAAGCGCAGCGGAGCTACAATCTCGAAACAGATAAAGTTGTCTCTGTAGGCGACCTCTTTGCGGGCGCGCTCCTGCCCGGCCTGATTTTGGTCGCAGCCTATGCGCTTTATATTTTTACCGTTGCCGTCTTAAAGCCCAGCGACGCGCCTGCACAGGACTGGCCAGAAGGAGCAAATGCAAGGGCGCTCCTTTGGCGAAGTTTTCGGTCAATGCTTCCGCCGATTTTCCTGATTGTCGCTGTCCTCGGATCTATTCTGTCGGGGTATGCCACACCGACACGCGGCGCAGCGCTCGGCGCTTTAGGCGCGATACTATTAGCCTGCTACAAAACGGATGTGAGCACCGGCTTTGGCCGCATTGCAAAACATGCTGCCATGCTATCAGCAATGGGTTTGCTCGGTCTCGTCGCCTTGGATTTAACGGGCATTGATCTTCGCCTTTCGCAGACTGATTGGTCCGGAACGGAAACTCTCGCAATTATAATTGCAGGAGCCCTCGCCATTCTCGGAGGCGCAGGCACATTAATTGCCACACTGCGTCTCGGACGAACAGGCGCATTAGGCGATGTATCGCGCTCCACACTTCATATCACGGCGATGGTTTTTGTTATTCTGATAGGCGCAACAATTTTTAGCCTCGTCTTTCGAGGTTTCGGAGGAGATGAAATGGTCGCCCGTATGTTAGAGAATGCGCCGGGCGGGCCGACGGGTGCTTTTATTCTCGTCATGGTCATGATGTTCATTCTTGGTTTTTTCTTGGATTTTATCGAGATCACTTTCGTGGTCGTGCCTCTCGTGGCGCCCCCCCTCCTTGCGACGGGTATGGATCCAATTTGGCTCGGCATTGTCATGGCTCTAAACCTACAGACAAGCTTTCTGACACCGCCTTTCGGATTCGCTTTATTTTATTTACGCGGTGTCGCACCGCCCGAAGTCACCACCACAGCCCTTTATCGCGGCGTCCTACCCTTCATTGCTATCCAAATTGCCATTATCGGCCTCGTTATTGCCTTCCCGCAGCTGGCAACAGCCATCCCAGAGAGCCTTCAAGGGCAGTAATCCCTTGCGTTTAGGGCAGTTTACCCTCTACTTTAGACACAGTTTAGCAAGGGGACCCCCATGAGCATATTACTTATCATTCTCGGCATTATTGTCGTCCTCGGCATTTTCATTGTCGGGATATACAACCGTCTCGTCGCGTTACGCCAAACGACAAACCAAGCTTGGTCCGACATTGAGGTACAGCTCAAGCAACGCCAAGACCTCGTCCCGCAGCTTGTGAATACAGTCAAAGGTTATGCCAGCCACGAAAAAGGCACGTTCAAAGAAGTCGTCGACGCACGCGCCGCTGCCATGGGCGCGACAAGCGTTCAGGGACAAGCCCAAGCGGAAGGCATGCTAACGGCCGCCCTTGGCAAAATGTTCGCTCTCGCAGAAGCTTATCCCGAGCTGAAAGCCAACACGAATTTCCTGCAGCTCCAAGACGAGCTTTCTGATGTTGAAAATAAAATCGCTGCAGCACGCCGGTTTTATAATAACGCGGTTCAGGAATATAATACCGGCCGAGAGCAATTCCCGGCTGTTCTAATTGCTGGGCCGTTCGGCTTTAAAGGCCGTGAGTTCTTCGAAGCGCCCGAAGGCCGCGTCGCATTGCAAACGCCGCCAGAAGTTAGCTTCGACTAGAAAGCGGCCGCTATGCTCGAAGCCTATGGCCTCAAGACGCATATCTGGAATAATAATCTGCGCAGTATTTTTCTGCTGATTGCCTTTCCGCTTTTGCTGTTGATACTGGCGTATGGAATCCTTCTCGTTTTCCTAGGTATAACAAGTGATGGCAATATAGATGAAGGTTTACGCCTCGCTGCGGGGACCATGCCAACGGCCGCGCCGGTGACATTAGGATTAGCTGGCGGATGGTTCGCGATTGCCTTTTTCGGTCATCAGAAAATCATTAGCTCCGCCGTCAAGTCGCGATCCCTCACGCAATCCGAAGAACCCCGCGCTTATAATATGCTCGAAAACCTCTGCATTAGCCGTGGCATGACCATGCCTCGATTGAATGTTATTGAAACAGAGCAAATGAATGCTTTCGCATCGGGAATTCGGGACAAAAATTATCAGATTACATTGACCCGCGGCCTCATGAATAATTTGGACGACGCCGAGCTCAACGCCGTCATCGCGCATGAATTGTCGCATGTGCGGCACAAAGACGTTCGGATGCTCATTATTGCCATTATCTTTGTCGGCATTTTTGCCTTTGTCGGCGAAGGCGCAGTACGAGGGATATTCCGTACAAATTTAGGCCGCACAGATCATCATCGCCGCAGCGGCGGAGGAAACGCCGGCGCGCTTATTTTATTTGGGTTTATTATCATAGCCATTGCCTATGTCTTCGCCATACTCATTCGTTTCACATTGAGCCGCAAACGCGAATATATGGCCGATGCAGGCGCGGTGGAGCTGACGAAAGACCCAGACGCGATGATACGCGCCTTAGAAAAGATCTCTGGTAGAGCCGCATTACATCATGTCCCCGACGAAATTAGAGAAATGGCTCTTCATAATCCGCGTATCGGTATCGCTGGCGCTTTTGCGACTCATCCGCCTATTGAAAAACGGATTGACGCGATTGTAAAATTTGGCGGGGGACGCCGAAATACCCGTAGTGCGCCAGCGTCGCGAATGCGCGAAGCTATGGAACAATCTTCCTCTAAATCCAGTAAACCAAGCATAAATCCTCTAAGTCCATGGCAACGTTAGGGATAGTATTGGCGAAATCTCTCTGTTAGTTTTCTCGTTAAACGATAAAACATCTATATCGACCCAAATGTAGGTGCCCTCAGGAGAGAGACGAATATGACCCCCCGCTTCAAAACACTTTTAGCCTCTGCCGCCGTCGGCCTAGCCCTAACCGCCTGTAAAGGCGCAGAGACGGGCTCCCCAAACATCACGCTTCCGGCAGGCATCACCAAAGTTGAAAGTGTTGGTCCAGCCAAGGGTGATCAAGTCGTTATCCCTTATACAAAATATAAACTCGATAATGGGCTGACCGTCGTTCTCCATGAAGATAAATCTGACCCCCTCGTCCATGTCGACGTCACCTATCACGTCGGCTCAGGACGAGAAGAGCCGGGCAAATCTGGCTTCGCTCATTTTTTCGAACACATGTTATTCCAAGGATCAGAGAATGTAGCCGATGAAGAGCATTTCAAAATTATCAGCGAGTCCGGCGGAACCCTCAATGGATCCACAAATGGGGACCGCACAAATTACTACGAAACCGTTCCATCTAACCAACTCGAAAAAATGCTTTGGTTGGAAGCGGATCGAATGGGATATTTCCTGAGCGGCCCGGCCGTTGAACCCGAGTCCTTTGAAGTACAGCGAGAGACTGTGAAGAATGAACGAGGTCAACGTGTTGACAACCAACCTTACGGACTCCGCTTCGAGCGCATTGGCGAGGCTATGTACCCTGAAGGTCACCCTTATAGTTGGTCAACAATCGGATATCTTGAAGATATAGATCGTGCTGATTTAACTGATCTAAAAAAATTCTTCCTTGATTGGTACGGACCAAATAACGCCACCCTAACGATTGGCGGTGATTTGGATTCTGAGCAAACATTGGAATGGGTGAAGACTTATTTCGGAACAATCCCGGCGGGGCCAGAAATTGGAAAACCCGCAAAAGACCCCGTCACTCTCGACGAAGACCGCTATATTTCACTCGAAGATAATATTCAGCTCCCAGAGCTGAATATGGTTTGGCCAACGGTCTACGCTAATCATCCCGATGAAGCCCCTTTGGACGTCCTTCAAAATATCATTGGCGGCGGGCAGACATCGCTTCTTTATAAGAACCTGCAAAAGCCTGGCCTTGCCGTTGCGGCTGTCAATTTTCACAACTGCCGTGAAATCCACTGTTCCTTCCACATTCTCGTCCGGCCAAATCCGCGCCGGGTGGACGGCCTAGCAGAAATCGAAACGATTGTTCGTGAAAGTTTAGTCGAATTCGAAGGCCGCGGCGTTGAAGATGATGATTTGACCCGCGTTAAATCCTCGATCATCAGTAGCTTAATTTACGGCCTTGAGTCCGTTTCTGGAAAAATGTCTCAACTCGCTGCTTATGAAACTTATCGCGACAATCCGAACGGCATTGGGGATGACATCGCGCGTTATGAAAGCGTGACCAAAGCGGATGTGATGCGCGTCTATAACCAATACATCAAAGATAAGCCGGCTGTGATCATGTCCATCGTCCCAAAAGGGCAGGCCCAAATGATTGCCGCGCCGGACACATGGGAGCGCTATGAACGAACCCTTCCCGATACATCTGGCGAGTCAAAAGACTTTAGCTGGACGCGCCCAAAGGACCCAGAAGGTCTCGACCGTTCCCAAATCCCGCCGGCTGGTCCAAATAACCCTGCCATTAAAGCCCCCGATACATATAAATTTTCGGTTGGCGACGGCATTGAGGTGCTCGGCGCCCGAAATACCGAAGTTCCGACAACGACGATTAATCTACGGATTAAGTCAGGTCAGAGCCATGAGACGCTCGACAAGCTTGGCCTGGCCTCACTAACGGCTGGCCTTCTAAATGAAGGCACCACCGAACGCACAGCCGAAGAACTGTCGAATGAACTCGATAAACTTGGATCTTCTGTCTCATTCAGCTCAGGCGATACATTCTCAACGATGAGTATTCGGACCCTTACAAAGAACTTGGATGCGACCATAGCGATAGCCATGGAAAAACTTCTCACTCCAAGTTTTGAAGAAGCGGATTTCGAACGCGACAAAGCCAATACTTTGCAAGGCATCAAAGCCAGTAAAAAGAATGCGGGTGTTACAGCCTCCAACCTCTTCAACAAATTGATGTATGGCGCGGACAATCCGACAGCCTATTCAAATTCAGGGACGGAAGAAACCGTTGAGAACATCACATTGGAAGATGTGAAGGCCTTCTACGCCGAGCATTATTCGCCGCAAATCGCATCTGTCATCGCTGTAAGTGATCTCAATGAAGCCGCGATGAAAAAAGCGTTAGCGCCGCTGGCAGATTGGAGCGGAAATGACGTCGCGGCAGTTGAGCGAAACGCCTATCCCGAGCTGAATGGCGGAACGATTTATTTCGTCGACAAACCGGATGCTGCGCAAAGTGAAATCCGAATTGGAAAACGGGCGCTACCCTATGACGCGACGGGCGATTACTACAAAGCCAATGTGATGAACTACCCTCTCGGCGGCGCGTTTAATAGCCGGATCAATCTGAACCTTCGCGAAGACAAAGGCTATAGCTATGGCGCGCGGTCGTTCTTCAACGGGAATGAAAATGGGGGCTGGTATCGCGCTGGCGCAGCTGTACGGGCCGACTCAACGGCGGCTTCTATAACAGAATTTGTCAATGAAATTACGGACTTTTATGAGAACGGCGCGCAAGAAGAGGAACTTGCATTTACCAAGTCCTCTCTGGGTCAATCTGATGCACGGGCCTATGAAACCCCACGTCAAAAACTAGGCTTCCTGTCTCGCATGGCGACTTATGACCTGAAAGCAGGTCATGTAGATGAGCAGAATGACATTTTATCAAGCATGACAGTTGCAGATTTCAACGCCCTGGCGAAACAACATTTAAACCTTGATGATATGATTATGGTCGTCGTGGGCGATAAAGCGAAATATTACGACGAGGTCGCGGCCCTCGGCTTTGACATGGTTCTTGTCGATGCGGACGGAAATCCGATTTAGATTTTTCTGACTTTTTCGAAAGCCTGGCCATTGCGCCAGGTTTTTTTGTTTCACCTGTAAAATTCTGTAACGAATAAACTCGGAATCCCGGTAAAAATGCATAACGCGTGACCTACATCACGTTACGGCCCAACATCTTCCAATAGAACGGTTTTATTCAGGGGAGATATTTTCAAAAACAATTTTGTCATTTGGGATGAATGCCACTGGGGAGTCTGCGCCTTTCCTACGCTGGGGCGCAAGGGCAGCAGGCGGTAGACCTAAGTTTTTTAACTTAGGTCTATTTTCTTTGCAGTGCTTGATCAAATAAACTAATCGAGCAGTCAAGTTCGGCGCAATGGAGCTCTATAATGTCCTCACCCCTTGGACACGCATTTAGGTATAAAGCCTTCATCAGTTACAATCATCGCGATTTAAAATTTGCGAAACAGCTCCACGCGAAACTCGAAAATTTTAGGTTTTCATCTACCGGAAAGAAGAACAAACCTCTCTTTCCAATCTTCCTAGACGAGAATGAACTCAAAGCCGGCTCAACGCTGAGTGATTCTATTCAAGACTCGATACGAGCGAGTGAGTTTTTAATCGTCATTTGCTCTGAAAATTCCATTCAGTCCAAATGGGTGCAAGCTGAACTCAACTTCATGAAAGACCTTAATCGCGAACACGATATTATTGGCGTCATTCCTGACAAAAATGGCAACGAGACGCACATCGCTGAGCTCTTTGGTCAAAATTCCGAACATCTCGCTGCTGATTTTAGGTCAGGCAAAAACAAGAACCTTCAACTGTCAAAGATTGCGGCCACCATACTTGGAGTCGAACTTGATGAAGTTTACCAGCGCGAGAGCCGCAGAAAGAACAAGCAAATGCTCTCTATGGGGGTAGGACTGTCCGCTATCGCAGTCTTGATGTCGACCCTGGCGGCGAATGCGTATTTTTCCGAAACTGAAGCGATTAGACAAAGACAAAATTCCGAAGAAATCATCGCCTTTATGATTGATGAGTTCCGGGACGATCTAGAAAAATTAGATCAACTTGATATGCTCGCAGGCGTCGGGGAGAAGGCTCAAAACTATTTCGAAGATCGAGAATTAGACACATTATCGGACAACTCGGTTCTCCTACAATCAAGAACGTTACGCCAATTAGCCGATATTGATGAGAAACGCGGGAAAATTGGCTTAGCAAAACTGAGAATTACGAGTGCGCATGAAGCGTCAAAACAAATATTCGAACGGCATCCGGAAAATAGTGATGCCATTCGTGAGCACGCCGAAAATTCTGATTATTGGGGGTATTTGGAATATCAATTAGGACAATTGGAAAAAGCCGAAAGCCTCTTCCAATCCGCGAAAACGGCATATGCAATTGGTGCAAAGCGCTATCCAGACGACCCTGATTTTGCGTGGAAAAACGCTGTCGCTGAACAAAATATCGGCATTATGATTTTACAAATGGGACGCGCCGCCGAAGCTCGGCCTTATCTTGAACGGACCTTGCAAACCGTAAAGGCTCGATATGAAACGAAAACTCTGAGCGAAGATGAGCTCTATGAATATGCCGGTATGTACACCTGGTATATTCGGTCCCTGCCCGACGATACGCCCCTCTCCGTTTTATATGATACGCGGGAGAAACAGCTAAAATTGTTTAAAGACATGCGGGAGAACGGCGCGAGAACCATTCTCAACCAATCGGAAAAACTCAATGTTGAACGCGCCGTTGTTATCCTACTTTTACACAGCGGCAGGCATTCAGAAGCCAAATCACTCATGCTCTCAATTCAAGATGAATTTGAGGACCTCTTAAAACATGATCCAAATAATGTTGGTTGGCGCTGGCATTTAATGCGGTCGAAATTAACGCTTGCGCTCCTGCACCATAAACAGGGGCAAGAGAACGATAGAAATCGAGAGCTAGAGGAGGCAATAGCTTTAATGCAAAAGCCGGACGGCGGGTCATGGGGAGGAACGACTGATATCGGAAGGCGGATAAACCGTCTCAAAGCCTATCGTCTTTATGAAGAAGACTCTCTGAACGCCGCACTCGCACTCCTAACGAAAGCTCAAACCGACATCACCGATCGCCGGAAGGGTCATCTTACGCCGCGGCTAAAATACACGCTGGCGAGTTTTAAGAGCTTTAAAGCAGAACTCTTAAACCAAGACGGACGCTCCAGCGAAGCGCAGATAGAGCAAAAAGAAGTAATAGAGTTGCTCTCCGAAAAAGATAGCCACTCCATCACCGAGCAAAAATTACTTCTCTCTGCCTATGTTGATTTACAACAGACTGACGAAGAAGCGGCACTGAGAACCAAATTAGAAACGCGCGGTGTTGCACTGGATGATTAAGACGCTTGCCCATGGGAGGTATTAGCGATTTCTATTCTCTCTAATCTTTTTGAGACATATTGAAGTTTGGTGGAATTGATGAATTGGGCTATCCAATAAAGGTTGCCACTCCTTCTCTGATAAAAGAATTAAATTTAATGCCATGCCATATACAACCGACATTCAATCGCTCGAAGATGAAATTAATAAACTCGGTGAAAGTCTCTGCAAATTGTTAAAGCCGGCCTTGGACACAGATCGTCTAAGAGGTCTTGAGTTCAGTTTTCTATTTAAACATTACTGGAGCGCCATTGAGTCAATCGAGTGGTATATAGAAGAGAAAATACTCACCCTGCCCGAAACAGCACTCGATAATTGGACACAATTAAAAACACACGCCGACAAAGCTAAAAAACTTTATGCTTTGCAACGGGAAAGCGACGGCGGTTTCACAAATCCTATCACCCACATGAATGCGTTGATGAAAGCAGATGATAAAATTCCG
Source organism: uncultured Algimonas sp. (assembly GCA_964552135.1). Lineage (GTDB taxonomy): Bacteria > Pseudomonadota > Alphaproteobacteria > Caulobacterales > Maricaulaceae > Litorimonas. The sequence continues at coordinate 17,540 of CAZKHC010000021.1, forward strand.
GATGGGTTCAACAAACGCTACGGTCTAAAACGTGGAGGGGCCAAATCGCTCTGGCTGGCAAATCCGAGTTTCGAGGAAAGATTTGTTCGAAAGCGTATCAGTGGTGCCGTTGCGCGCGGCGGAAATCGAACGGGCCATTATATATTTATCAAAAGACGTTATAAGCTAACGGATACACAATCGAAACGTTTGGTCGATGACATGTGGGAAAACATGAGTGTTGTTTCGAAGGTTTTTCACGAATTCATTGATGCCGAATGGCTTATCAACTGTCGTCTGACGGATAGGGCCCAAGACCAAGTTCGGCAAATTCAGGCAGATTTCGGCGGGCAGCTAGAGTGATAAATGCTGACTTGGTAAGACGTCGTCAATCGATCATTTCAATTCCCTAAGCCGCTTTCGACTGCTTATTCTTCGGCAGTTTTTGGTTCGCGAGAAGTTCTGCGATTTGAACAGTATTCAGCGCCGCACCTTTGCGGAGGTTATCTGAGACGCACCACATGTTCAGAGTATTATCCTGCGTGCTGTCTTCGCGAATACGCGAGATATAGGTCGCATATTCACCGACGCACTCGACAGGCGTGACATAGGCCGGATCATCATTATCAGGATTATCAACAACCATAATGCCTGGGCTTTCGCGGAGCAATGTGCGCGCATCATCTGCGGAGAGCTCATTTTCAAACTCGATATTTAAGCTTTCAGCATGGCCGACGAAAGTTGGAACGCGAACCGCGGTTGCTGAAACTTTGACGGCTGGGTCGAGGATTTTCATCGTCTCAGCTTTCATCTTCCATTCTTCCTTCGTATCGCCGCCGTCCATGAAGACGTCGATATGCGGGATAACATTAAAGGCAATTTGCTTCGTGAAATTGACCGGCTGGAAATGGTCATTTGAATAAATACCTTTGGTTTGAAGCCAAAGCTCATCCATGTTCTTTTTCCCGCCGCCAGAGACAGATTGATAAGTCGACACAACAACGCGCTTAATCTTCGCGCGGTCATGCAGGGGCTTGAGAGCCACGACCATTTGGATGGTCGAGCAGTTTGGATTGGCAATGATGCCCTTTTTGAAGTCCATGACGGCATCTGCGTTTACTTCCGGGACAATCAACGGAACATCCGGATCCATACGCCAAGCCGAAGAGTTATCGATGACAATCGCGCCCGCTGCCGCAATTTTCGGTGACCATGTCTTAGAGACATCACCGCCTGCACTCATCAGAACGATATCAACCGTCGTGAAATCGAAGCGCTCCAGGTCTTCGCATTTTATATCCCGGTCGCCATAGCTGACTTCGCGGCCGACAGATTTACGGCTCGCCAGCGCATGTACCGATTCAACATCCAAATCGCTCTCGGCCAAAATCGTGAGCATTTCCGTCCCAACGTTGCCGGTGGCACCTACGATGGCGATACGATAGCCCATGATGATCTCCAATTGATCGAGTTAGAAAAGCGTGGGGCCCATACGTCAGGCAATAGAAAATCGCAAGCCAAATGCGCTGTAGAGAGGGAAGAGTTTACCGCTTGCCGCGCAACCGCAGTCCTACCGCAAGCGCAATGAAAGCCACGAAGGCAAAACCGGCAATCTCAAGCTTAGTAAACCCGAGGAACCACGGGGACGTCCAGCCTTGCATTCCAGACACGCCAGTTGGCACGCCATTGATCATAATTGCACCAAGCAGAACGGCGAAAAGGGCCAAAACACCCATCAATGAAAACATAGCATTGTAAAAACGTTGATCTGTTGCGCGTTGCTGAGCCTTGCGCTGTTGAACACGTTGATAGCGGGACGCGCGCCGAACACGTCTTTGACTTACATCTCTCGGGTTGGGCGCTTCATATTGCGCGTTCTCTTCTTCAGACATGACTGTAACCTAACATGACGGAGGCAAGATTCCATGCTAAAGCTGCAATATGCGACCGATCC
>CAZKHC010000022.1:0-19260 GCA_964552135.1 uncultured Algimonas sp.
GTCATTGGGTGATGATTGAACATGCGCGGATGTTTAATGCCGCCTCTATTGATTTTTTAAAACACGGCTAATGGCGATATCAGATCAATATCCTTTCATAGCGCGAGAGCTATTTGTGGCTTTAGCTAGTGGGCAGCCCATCGCGCCTTTGACGGATAGCTATCCCGATATGAGCATTGATGATGCTTATCAAATTTCGCTTGCTTTTTTAAACATTCGCCAATCCGAGAATGGCGAAAAGCTTATTGGCAAGAAAATCGGCGTCACGTCGAAGCCTGTGCAAGACATGCTTGGCGTGTTTCAACCTGATTTTGGCTTTTTGACCGACGCTATGCATGTTGATGACGGTAAGGTCCATGTCGATTGTCATATCGCGCCGATGGCCGAGGCCGAAATTGCCTTTAAACTCAAAACAGGTCTCAAAGGGCCTGGCGTTACGGCGCAAGATGTTTTGGACGCAACGGACTATGTGCTGCCTTGTTTTGAAATTGTCGATAGCCGCATCAAAGATTGGAAAATCAAGATACAGGATACAGTCGCAGATAATGCCTCTTGCGGGGTTTTTGTTCTTGGAGAACAGAAAGTCGATCCGTGCGGATTAAATATGGCGGCGCTTGAAGTTATCGTCGAAAAGGACGGCGAAGAAATCAGCCGCGGCATTGGATCATCTGTGCAAGGCGCACCTGAAAATGCGGTGGCGTGGCTCGCAAATACTTTGGGGGAATATGGTATTCCCTTCGAGGCAGGCGAGATTATTCTCTCGGGTTCGTTAGTTCCACTGTATCCTGCCGCGCGTGGTGATAAAATGGAAATGTCTATTGAAGGTTTTGGCGGATGCGAGGTTGAATTCGTATGACCAAAATTAAAACAGCTATCATTGGCTCAGGGAATATCGGGACTGACCTGATGATCAAAATTGCTGAGAGTTCGGATGTACTCGAAGTGGGCTGTGTCATCGGGATTGATCCTGAGTCCGAAGGCCTCGCTATGGCAAAGGAGCGCGGTTTTGCGACCTCGCATGAAGGAGTCGAAGGCGCGCAAAAATTGGATGTCTGGGAAGATATCAAAACCGTCTTCGATGCGACCTCTGCTTATGCGCATGCTAAACATGCGACGATTTGCGAAGCCGAAGGCAAGCAGATGGTCGACTTACCGCCGGCTGCTATTGGGCCATATTGTGTCCCTGTTGTGAATATGGACGCACATTTGGATGCACCCAATGTGAATATGATGACATGTGGAGGGCAGGCGACAATTCCTATGGTGGCGGCTGTATCACGTGTGTCTGACTCTGTACCTTATGCTGAAATTGTGGCCTCGGTCTCGTCGCGCTCGGCAGGACCTGGAACACGCGCTAATATTGATGAATTCACGCGAACTACCGCCAAAGGTATTGAAGATGTCGGCGGTGCGCAAAAGGGTAAAGCGATTATCATCCTCAACCCCGCCAAACCGCCTATGATTATGCGCGATACGGTTTATGCGCTTTCTGTGGGCGGTAAAGAAGATGATATTCGCAAATCCGTCGCCGATATGGTGGCGGATGTGCAAGCCTATGTGCCGGGTTATCGCCTGAAACAAGAGGTGCAGTTTGAGCGTTTTACAGGGAATAATAAACTCCATATTCCGGGGCTTGGAACCTATGAGGGGACGAAAGTCACTATTTTCCTCGAAGTGGAAGGAGCAGGGCATTACCTTCCGAAATATCCGGGTAATCTCGATATCATGACCTCTGCAGGTATGGGCACGGCTGAGGCGATTGCACGGAAGAAATTCGGAGCAGCTGCGTAATGGTGGGGGTGGTGAAAGATCAAACCAAGAATCGTCTTTACATCCAAGACGTTACCTTACGCGATGGTATGCATGCTATCCGCCATCAATATTCCGTCGATCATGTTCGCGCGATTGCCAAGGCGCTCGACGAAGCAGGCGTAGACGCCATTGAAATTGCGCATGGTGATGGTCTGAATGGCGGAGCGTTTAATTATGGTTTTGGCGCGCATACGGATTGGGAGTGGATTGAAGCGGTCTGCGATGTTGTTGAAAATGCCGTCGTTACGACGCTCATCTTGCCGGGCATTGCGACAATTGACGAGTTAAAACGCGCTTATGATTTGGGCGTGCGCAGCGTACGCGTGGCGACCCATTGCACGGAAGCAGATGTTTCGCGCCAACATATCGAAATGGCTAGAGAGCTAGGGATGGATACGATAGGCTTTTTGATGATGAGCCATATGAGTGAACCCAAAGCTCTGGCGTCACAAGCTAAGCTTATGGAAGATTATGGCGCGACTTGTATCTATGTCACGGACTCAGGCGGGGCGCTGGATATGGATGGCTATGCGGCCCGTCTACAGGCTTATAATGATATTCTGAAACCGGAAACCGAACGGGGCGTCCACGCGCATCACAATCTTTCGCTCGGGGTAGCGAATTCCATTGTTGGGGTCCAAAACGGGGCGCGCCGCGTGGACGCTTCACTCGCGGCTATGGGTGCCGGTGTAGGCAATGCCCCGCTGGAAGTCTTTATTGCTGCGATTGATAAAAAGGGCTGGAACCATGGATGTGATGTTTACAAGCTGATGGACGCCGCCGAGGAATTGGTTAGGCCATTACAAGATCGCCCTGTTCGCGTGGACCGCGAAACCTTGTCACTAGGCTATGCAGGAGTTTACTCATCTTTCCTGCGGCATGCCGAGAAAGCCGCCGAAGATTATGATATGGATACGCGTGAGATATTGGTCGAATTGGGTCGACGCCGGATGGTGGGCGGACAGGAAGACATGATTGTGGATGTTGCGCTTGATTTGAAGAAAGCAAAAGGGAGTTAGTCAATGGGTGTTGCCAATCTTGGATATGTCATTTTGGAAATGCAGGATCCTAATGCGTGGGCGAAATTCGCCAAAAGCGTGTTAGGTTTTGGAACGGCTAAGTCTTTCGGAGAAAAAGGCGCGAAATATCTACGTATGGATAATGCACCTTTCCGTTATATGATCCGCAAAGGCGAAGCTGACCGTTTTGTCGCCGGTGGTTATCAGATGTCCTCAAAGAAAGTCTTTGAAGGCCAGATTAAGCTGCTCGAGAAAAAGAAAGTTGTCGTTACACGAGGGTCAGACAAAGAGGCGAAATATCGCGCAGTTAAAGCCGTTGCAAGCTTTCATGACCCTTCGGGTAATCAAGTCGAAATTTTCTATGGTCGTTCTAGGGGTGAAACCTTCAAGCCAGGACATGGAATTAAATCTTTCAAGACAGGAAAGATGGGGCTTGGCCATATGGTTTTGCCCGCGCCTAAAAATCAAAAGACAATTAATTTCTACCGCAAGGTCATGGGCTTTGGGGTTTCGGATGATTTGACTTTGCCCGCATTTGCGCCGGGTATGCCAAAGCAACGTATTTATTTCATGCATGCGGATAATCCGCGTCACCACACGCTTGGCCTTTATAACTTCCCGAACCCAACGGGGGTCATTCATCTGATGGCAGAGATGAATACGATTGACGAAGTGGGCATGTGTATGGACCGCGTGAAAGAGGCGGGGCTGCATATCTTTGCCTCGCTTGGACGGCACGCCAATGATGAGATGATCAGTTTCTATTTTTTCGCGCCGGGCGGCATTGGCTTTGAAGTCGGTTATGAAGGTAAGCAAATTAAAGATTGGTCGAAGTTTAAACCCACCAAATCGAAAACTGGTGATCTATGGGGTCATGAATATGACTTCCCAGTTGTCGGATAATTTATGAACGCATCCATTTTAGATAAGCGCATGACTCTTGCTGATATTGTTGATCAGCTTGAAGATGGCATGACTATCGGCATTGGCGGCTGGGGCGCACGCCAAAAGCCGATGGCGCTTATCCGCGAAATTGTGAAGTCTGATCTGAAAGATCTCACCATTGTCTCTTATGGCGGCTGCGATGTGGGCATGCTCGCGAGCGCCCGTAAAATTAAAAAACTGATTTTCAGTTTTGTCTCGCTCGACGCTATCCCGCTTGAAGCGCATTTCCGCCGTGCACGGTCTGCGGGTGAGTTTGGAGTCATGGAAGTCGATGAGGGCATGTTCCAATTAGGACTCAAGGCTGCTGCGCAAAATCTGGATTTCCTGCCTTGTGTTGCGGGTTTAGGTACTGATGTAATGACGTATAATTCGGACATCAAAACCATCAAAAGCCCCTACAGCGAAGATCATTATGTCGCTATGCCGGCCATCCCATTGGATGTTGCGCTGTGCCATGTGAGCGAAGCTGACCAACGGGGCAATAGCTGGATTGGCGGGCCGGATATGTTCTTTGACGAGTGGTTCTGCCGCGCGGCGGAAAAAGCGTATCTGACCTGTGAACGCATCGTTGAAACAAGCGCTTTCAATGATGATCACAAAATCCTGCGTATGCCGATTGAGCGCAATTTGGTGACAGGCATAGCCGAAGCGGAATTTGGAGCGCACCCAACATCTTGCGGTCCTGATTACGGTTTCGATGTCGCGCATTTAAAGGCCTATAGCGCAACGGCGAAAGAAGGCTGGGACGGCTATGTCTCAGAATTTGTTGAGGCGGATGATTATGTTAAAATGGTAGGCGGCGTAGAACATATCCGCAGTCTGCCACTGCCTGCATTTTAGGAGGGTCTGATGAACACTGATTATACCCTCGCTGAACTGGCTATCGTCGCTGCGTCTGAAATTTTTCGAGATGAAACCCCGGAAGTCTTTGTGACCTTAATCGGTACATTGCCAAAGCTTGCGGGCTATGTTGCGAAAGAAACATTCCGTCCCGGCATGATGATGAGCGATGGTATTTATTATCTCGCGGCAGAGCCTGTGCCTGTCGGTCCTCGCGGGGATTATGCTATCAAGAAGGAAGGCTATATTGGCTATGAAAGGGTCTTTACCATCATTGCTAAAGGTAATCGTCATGCTTTTGTCGGGCCTGTTCAGGTCGATAAATATGGCCAGATGAATTTGTCTTGTATCGGCGATTATGCGGCGCCTAAAGTGACCATGCTCGGCGTTCGCGGCTTGCCGGGAAATACCGTCAATAACCGTACCTCTATGTTCTTCGCCAGTCACAATAAACGCGCCTTTGTTGAAGGCGAAGTCGATATGGTTAGCGGCGCGGGTTATAATCCGGCGCGCTATCCCAATGGTAAATATCCGAAGGGACTGGATCACCGGCAAATTATAACTAATCTTTGCGTACTTGATTTTGAGGGGCCAGATCATGCTATGCGTGTGCGGTCATTGCATCCGGGTGTGAGCTTTGAAGAGGTGCAGGACAATACGGGGTTTGATTTGACGCGGCCTGATAATATCCCTGAAACGGCAGCGCCGACACAAGCTGAATTAGATATTATTTCAAAGTGGGATCCTAAGAATTTACGGGCCTCTATTTTCAAAGATAACCCGCCGGGTCAGAGAGTATCATGAGTAACGAAACATTCCCAAAGGTCGAGGTTGATATCGTCTATGAAGAAGAAAACCCTGTCCTTTATGATGTTCAAGACGGCATTGCCTATCTCACGCTGAACCGCGTGAAATATCACAATAGCCAAAACGCGCAGATGCTATATGCGCTCGATGATGCGTTTTTCAAAGCAACAGGCGATGATGATGTGAAAGTCATTGTGCTGAGGGCCAATGGTAAACATTTCTCTGCGGGGCATGATATTGGCACGCCGGGGCGGGACTTCCATCGGGGCCGCGAAGATCGCCGTTCGATGAATTATAATCATGATAATAAACCCGGCGCGGAGAAAGCCTATGTGCGGGAGCAAGAAGTCTATCTCGAATTTTGCCGCCGTTGGCGGGCTGTGCCCAAACCGACAATCGCGCAAGTGCATAAAGGCTGTATTGCGGGAGGGTTAATGCTGGCTTGGGTGTGTGATTTGATTATCGCCTCTGATGATGCCTTCTTCCAAGACCCCGTTGTGCAAATGGGCTTCCCTGGTGTTGAGTATTTTGCTCACCCGTTTGAACTCAACGTCCGTCAAGCCAAAGAGTTTTTACTTTTGGGCGAACGTTGGAGTGCCGAACGAGTTTTGGCGGCAGGGATGATTAATAAAGTTGTTCCGCGGGAAGACCTTGAAAGTGCTGTTCAAGATTGGGCCGAAAAAATTGCCACGCAACCTCGTCTCGCTATGGCGTTAACAAAGCAGGCCTGTAACCAGATTGAAGATTTGCAAGGTAAGCGTTCGGGTATGGATATGGTCTATGGTTACCACCATTTCGCACATGCCAATAATACCATTGTCAAAGGTGATTACATTGCCGGGTTTGACGGTAAGAGCATGGCTAAAGCCAATAAGAAAAAAGAGGGGTGAATGCACGCAGGACTCAACACGCCTCTCACCCAAGCTTTGGGATGTGATTATCCAGTTATCCAAACAGCGATGGGATGGGTCTCGACCTCGCAGCTTGTGATGGCGAGTGTGGAGGCCGGTGCCTTCGGGTTTTTGGCGGCAGCAGTGATGTCCCCTGAAGAGTGTGAAGCTGAAATCAAACACATCAAGTCCAAGACAGATAAGCCCTTTGGCGTGAACATCCATGCTTTCCAGCAAGGTATTGATAAAATTATAGATTTATGTATCGATTATGATGTCGCGGCGCTATCTTATGGACGCGGACCGTCACCGAAAATTGTAGAGAAAGTCAAAGCAGCGGGCTTGAAATGCGTGCCGACAATCGGAGCGTCTAAGCATGCATCAAAGGCTGTGAAAATGGGTGCCGATATTCTTGTCTGTCAAGGGCAGGAAGGCGGCGGTCATACGGGCGCGACTCCGAGTTGGTTATTACTGGCGCAAGTCATTGACCAAAATCTCGGTGTACCTGTCGTAGCATGCGGTGGGTTTAAAGATGGGCGCGGGTTAGCCGCGGCGCTGACTTTTGGTGCGGATGGTATTGCGATGGGAACACGTTTTATGATGAGCTCAGATAGCCCTACGCCAGAGGCGACCAAGGCCGAATATTTGAAATCAGATGTCCTGAAAATTCCAGTCTCGACAAAGCTCGATGGCTTGCCGCAACGCATGATTTTGAACAGGACTCTGGATGACCTCGAAAAATCTTCAAAGCTCGGCATGCTTCTCCGTGCGATGCAGAACGGGATAAAATATAAATCTCAAACAGGAATGAGTCTGGTGCAAACGATTAAAACCGCTTGGGGTATGGCCAGCAAAACGGATATGACCTTGGACCAGACGATGATGGCGGGCAATGCACCGATGATTATCCAAAAGGCGATGGTCGAAGGTAAGCCCGATGAAGGTGTCTTGCCAAGCGGACAAATAGCGGGCTTGATTGATGATTTGCCAAGCTGCGCGGAGATTATATCCCAAATCATAACTGAAGCCGAAATGAGCCTGAAAAGAGTAGGGGCCTGATATGCCAATTCATACAAAAGTCAAAAACAATATCGCCGAAGTCATTTTCGATTTTCCACCCGTGAATGCTTTTAATGGCGAGACATGGAATGAGATTCCAAAAATCATAAATGAGCTTGGTAAGCGCCAAGACGTTAAAGTCATCCTTATTCGGTCCGAAGGCAAGGGCTTTTGCGCAGGCGTGGATATCAAGGAATTAGCTGATGACAGCTCTGCGATTGTCGGGGTGAATAAGGGGAATTACGAGACGGGCAAAGCCATTCACCATTGTGAAGTGCCTGTCATTGTTGCCGCTCATAAATTCATTATTGGCGGCGGACTAATCATGTGCGGCGCGGCAGATATTGTCATTGCCTCAGACGACGCTTATTTCTCGCTTCCCGAGATTGACCGCGGCGCTATGGGCGGCGCAGCGCATTTACAACGTATGCTGCCCTTAGCCAAAGTTCGCGCGGCGTTCTTAACGGGAGGAAAAATTCCGGCCCAAGAAGCTTACCGTTTAGGCGGCATTGAGAAGGTCGTACCAAAAGAAGATTTAATCACTGAAGCCATGGGATATGCCAAAACGCTAATCGAAAAGTCGCGTGATGCGCTTCGTATTGCTAAGCAAGCTTTAAACGGCATTGAGCCTCTCGACGTCGAAGCCGCTTACCGTTGGGAACAAGGCTTCACCTTTGAAATGTACATGCATGAAGATAGCCAGAAAGCTCGCGATGCCTTTGTCGAAACAGGTAAAGCTGCGGACTTTAAGAAGAGCTAAGTGGATATTGAGTACACATCCGCGCAAAAGGCGTTTCGTGCAGAGGTACGAGACTGGTTAAGCGCCCACGTTCCTAAAAAGCGATTGCCAAGCTTTGATAGGGCGGAAGGCTTTGAGCTTCACCGGGAATGGGAACGGACACTCGCCAAGGATAAATGGGGGAATGTGAATTGGCCCGAGCAATATGGCGGGCGCGGGCTCGATCTCATCTCATGGTTGATATTTGAAGAAGAATATTACCGCGCCGATGCGCCTTTGCGGGTGAGCCAAAACGGTATCTTTCTGCTCGCGCCAACCATCATGGAATATGGCACGGAGGCGCAAAAGACGCGCTTCCTTCCGCCTATGGCAAGCGGTGATGAAATTTGGGCGCAGGCTTGGAGCGAACCGGGGGCAGGCTCCGACATGGCGGCTATCCGCACGAAGGCTGTCCGCGATGGTGATCACTATGTGGTTACAGGGCAAAAGACGTGGTCATCACGAGCCGTCTTTGCTGATTGGTGCTTTGCTTTGGTGCGTACTGAAGAGGGCAGTGAGCGGCATAAAGGTCTGTCTAAAATTCTCATTCCCTTGGATAGTTATGGCCTCACACGTCGTCCCATTGCGCAGCTTGATGGCGACCCCGGATTTGCAGAACTTTTCTTTGATGAAGTGCGTGTGCCAACCGATAACCTTCTCGGCCCAGAACATGGGGGTTGGGGCGTGGCTATGGCGACGGCAGGATTTGAGCGCGGATTATTATTGCGTTCGCCGGCGAGGTTCCAAGCCGCCGCCGCGCGGTTAGTGAAGCTTTACAGAGAACACAAAGACCGCCTATCCTCAGGCGTAGGCGAGCAAGTTATTCAAGCATGGATGAATACGGAACGTTTCTGCGCGGCGACTTATCAACTCGTCTCGCGGGTGCAGGCGGGCGCGTCCATTAGTTCCGAGAGCAGTGCCAATAAACTCTTCTGGTCGGAAATGGACCGGCATCTCCATCGCACGGCCATAACGATTATGGGCGCACAAGCGGAATTAGAAGAGGGGCTTGATGTTATTGATAATGGTCGCTGGCTTGATGGGTATATGTTCTCTCTCGCAGGGCCGATTTATGCGGGTACAAATGAAATTCAGCGCAATATCCTCGCCGAACGTGTTCTCGGATTGCCGAGGCGCTGATGGATTTCCGTTTCACACAAGATCAGCAAGATTTAATCGACGCGGCCAAAGCTTTTTTTGATGGTGAAAACACGCCCGAACGTATGCGTAAAATGGCAGCAGGTGAGCCAGTTGCTAATCTCTGGCCGCAATTCGGGAAACTTGGTTTGCTCGGCCTCATGGTTCCTGAAAGTGCGGGCGGGCTGGAACAGCCTTTGGTCGTGATGGCAGGGGTTGCCGAAGCGGCAGGCTATGCGGGTTTGCCAGACCCCTATCTTGAGATAGCGGGCAATACGGTGCCTCACGCAAAAGAGGAGGAGTTTAAGGGTCAAATACGCCGTGCAGTGCGGAGTAACCTGCACCCCTATATAGACGCATCGCTAACGGAAACGGGCGAAGCTGTAAGTTCTATTGATCCTTTACGTAATCTGGTCAAAGCAGAGGGCGGTAATGATGAAAACATTGAAAGCGTCAACTTTCACGGCGCCGTCCTCACGGCTGCACAGCTCATAGGCCTCTCCAAACGCATGCTTGATATGTCGGTGGATTACGCCAAAGACCGCCATCAATTCGGAAAACCTATCGGTTCCTTCCAAGCGGTGAAACACCAACTCGCTAATGTTCATACGCAAATCGAGTTTACGCGGCCCATTATTCACCTTGCGGCCATTAAAAGCGGCATCGCTGTCCACGATGCCAAAGTAGCGGCTATCGACACGGCTATGCTGGCGGCGGAAACGGCTATTCAGGTTCATGGCGGTATGGGTTATACTTATGAAGTGGATTTACACCTCTTCATGAAACGGGCTTGGGCGCTTTGCGGGGAATGGGGCGACCGGAATTATCATATGAAGAAATTGGAAAATTATGTTTTGAATGGGGATGCTGAACTGGGCCCCGGGCAAACATTCGCTTAGGAGACTAAAATGGCAGAAGCTTATATCATTGATGCAACACGCACCCCGACCGGCAAACGGCGCGGTAGTTTAGCAGAAATGCATGGCGCGGATTTAGGCGCCCACGTCATTAAAGAAATTGTCGAACGTAACGATATTCCGCAAGACGAATATGATGACGTTATTTTCGGATGCCTCGATACGGTTGGACCGCTGGCGGGGAATGTTGCGCGGACGGCGTGGCTCGTGGCGGGCTATGACTTTATTGTCCCAGGCGTAACCATTGATCGGCAATGCGGCTCGTCTCAACAATCTGTCCATTTCGCAGCCCAAGCTGTGATGAGCGGTACGCAAGATGTTGTGATAGCGGGCGGTGTACAGACCATGAGTAAAATCCCGATTGGCGCGTCAATGATGGCGGGGCAACCATTAGGCTTTGACCATGTGTTTCATACTTCCCCGGGTTGGGTAGAGCGTTTTGGTAAAGCACCGGTCAATCAGTTTTACGGCGCGTCAGAGATTGCCAAGAAATGGGGCTTTTCGCGCGAGGATTTAGAGTCTTACTCACTCGCCTCACATCAACGCGCAGACAAGGCCCGCAGCGAAGGGTGGTTCGACAAAGAAATCACGGCTATTAACGGACTTGAGCAAGACGAAACTATACGTGCCAATACGACAATGGAACGTATGGCTGAACTCGAAGCCTTTGACGAACATGGTCTGATCACAGCGGGTGTGGCCAGCCAGACCTGCGATGGCTCTTCGGCGATGTTGATTGCCTCTGAAGATGCGGTGAAGCGTTACGGCCTTAAACCGCGCGCGCGTATCCATCATTTGGATGTCATGGGCGATGATCCCATCATGATGTTAACGGGCCCGATTGCGGCGACTAAGCGTGCTCTGAAACGTGCTGGCATGAGCGCAAATGACATTGACCTGGCTGAATGTAATGAAGCCTTTGCTCCTGTGCCAATGGCGTGGATGCAGGAAACAGGCATCCCGCATGAGAAAACGAATGTGAATGGCGGCGCTATTGCACTCGGTCATCCGCTCGGATCTACGGGAACAAAACTCATGACGACATTGCTTCATGAAATGGAACGCCGTGAGGTGCGTTATGGCTTGCAGACCATGTGTGAAGGCGGCGGCGTGGCAAATGTGACGATTATCGAAAGGCTCTAAGATGGGTGATTTCTGCAAAGATAGAACCGTTATTCTAACAGGTGCAGGCGGCGGTCTGGGCCGCGCTTACGCGCTAGCGCTCGGCTCAGAAGGCGCGAACGTTGTCGTTAATGACATCAATGCTGAAACGGCCCAAGCGACAGTTGATGAAATTACAGCTTCTGGCGGAAAAGCTATTGTCAATCTGGGTGATATTACCAGCTATGACGCTGCTTTCGATATCGTAAAGTTCGCCATTGATGAATTTGGTGACCTTCATGCTGTGGTCAATAATGCAGGGAATAATCGCGACCGCATGTTCTCCTCGCTTTCCGAAGATGATTGGGATCAAGTTATTCGCGTCCATCTAAAAGGACATTTTTGTATTAGTTCTCACGCCGCGAAATATTGGCGACAACAGAGCAAAGAGGGCAAGTCGGTCAATGCGCGGATTATCAATACCAGTTCCGGGGCGGGGCTACAGGGCTCTGTTGGACAGACAAATTATTCGGCGGCAAAGGGCGGTATCCTAACTCTGACGCTTAACCAGTCGGCTGAACTTGGCCGTTATGGCATCACCGCAAATGCCGTTGCGCCGCAGGGCCGCACGGGCATGACTGAAGAGGTCTTCGCCGATATGATGAAAATTCCTGAAGATGGCAGTTTTGATAAGTTCGACCCGGCCAACGTCGCACCGCTGATTTGTTATCTGGTGAGCGAAAAGTCCTCCCATGTGAATGGGCATTGCTTTGAAAGCTTTGGCGGAAAACTCTCTATCGCGGAAGGTTGGAAAACAGGCCCTGTCAAAGATAAAGGCGCGCGTTATGACGTTTCCGAAATCGGGGATATTATTGCGGAACTTGAGAAAATAACAACGCCTGCACAAAAGGTCTACGGAAGTTAATGGCATACCCTTTCACAGACGATCATGACATGATCAGGGAGACCGCGCGGGGCTTTCTCCAAGATTGGTATGATGGCGGGAAGGGGCCTGAGAAAGCCTTCCAATCAGGTCAAGCCTATGACCCGCAAGCCTGGGAAGGTTTAGCTGGAGAACTTGGTATGGCCGGGGTTGCTATTGATGAAGCTTACGGCGGTGCCGGCCTTGGAGACCTTGGCCGGGTTGTGGTCATGGAAGAACTTGGGGTGTCTTTATGTGCTGTCCCATTTCTGACGACGTGCGGGATTGTTGCCGATATTATTGAAACGGCTGGTGAAAACTCCGCCAAAAAAGAACTTTTACCCAAGATTGCTTCTGGTGAACTAACGGCGTCTTATTCCGATGGACATGATGCATCAAAAAAAGTTGTCACTCACAGCGTTTATTCAGGACACACAGATATAATTCTCTTCTCGCGGCGCGTCGCTGATGGCATGGATTACTTCGTGGTAGCTTCCGATGCGATGGGACTTATTATTACGCCTGAAAAGACGATGGATCCCACTCGTAGCTTCGCGCGTGTGGATTGGAGTCAGGTCCCCGAAAGCGAAATGAAAATTATTGGCTATGGGAGTGAAGAGAGACACGAAAAAATAATCACGCAGTCATTCATTGCTCTGGCGGCAGAATGTGTAGGCGGGGCTCAAAAATGCTTGGACATGACTTTGGAATATGCAGGACAAAGGGTGCAATTTGACCGTCCAATCGCGAGCTTTCAGGCGATTAAACATCGCTGCGCTGACATGTTTATTGAATTGGAGGCTGCACGTTCCGCTGTCTATGCCGCCGCTATCGCGCCGCCAGAAGAAAAAACCGAAGCTGCTCTCATTGCCAAAGCCTATGCCGCTGATGTATTTTATAAAATCGCTGGTGATGCTATCCAGCTCCATGGCGGCATCGGGTTTACATGGGAATATCCTCTGCACTTCTTTTTCAAGCGCGCGCGGGCAAACAAGTCGATGTTTGGCACACCCGAAAATGCCTATGAAAAACTGGCTGATACACTCTTGGGAGACGCGGCATGAGCGACCCTGTACAAGAGGTCAGAGACAGTTTTGGCCAATGGATGTCAGATAATCTAACGGGGGAATTTGCATGTCTGAAATGGCGCGGCACCTTTGGCGATGATGAGGCTTATCCAGAATTACGTAAAAAATGGGAACAACATTTAGGGGCCGCTGGATGGATTGGCGTTGGCTGGCCCGAAGCCTATGGCGGTAAAGATTATAGCCTTCCCCAGATGGTTGCCTTTAATGAAGAATACGCGCGATATGGCGGACCGGGTCGTTCGGGGCATATTGGCGAAACCTTACTGGCCCCCACACTCATTGCTTATGGGACAGAAGCGCAAAAACAGCGTTTCTTACCGCCTATTTTGAATGGAACTGAATATTGGTGTCAGGGCTATTCCGAACCTGGCGCTGGGTCGGACCTATCCAATATTAAAACTAAGGCGTGGCTTGACGGAGATGACTGGGTTATTGAGGGACAAAAAATCTGGACGTCTTTGGCTGTGGATGCAGATTGGTGCTTTGTTATTGCACGGGCTGAGACAGGTACAGTGGGACGTCATGGTCTTGTCTTTTTATTGGTACCCTTAGATCAAGACGGCGTTGATATTCGGCCAATCACGCAAATCACGGGCGGGTCTGAATTTAATGAGGTCTATTATACGCAGGCGCGGACGGCTAAAGACAATATCCTGGGTAAAGTTGGTGATGGGTGGCGCATTGCGATGGCTTTACTTGGCTTTGAGCGCGGCGCGTCTACGCTTGGGCAGCAGATGATTTTTGCGAATGAGCTTGACGAAATCATCAGGCTGGCAAAATCCAATGGCATGGCTCGTGATCCTCTCATACGTCACCGTATCGCCAAGGCTTATGCGGGGCTTCGGATTATGCGTATGACGGCCCTGCGAAGTCTCGAAGGTGCCGAGGCTGGTGAGATGACTCGCGAGGCCTTTATGTCAAAAATATACTGGGCGAGTTGGCATCGTGATCTAGGTGACTTGGCGATGGATGTTATGGGCGCTGATGCGGAGATTATGAAAAATGGTGAATTTGATGCTTTGCAAAAAACCTATTTATTTGCGCGAGCTGATACGATTTATGGCGGCACTAATCAGATACAGCGAAATATTATTGCCGAACGCGCTTTGGGCATGCCCAAAGAACCTCGCGGCGGCGGCACAGTTATAAAAGGTTAGATATGATGGACCTGAAAAATATACCGGATTATGTGCCGGGACATGGATTGCTCAAAGGCAAGCGCGTGGTCATTACGGCGGCAGCGGGAACAGGTATTGGCTTTGCTGCGGCGAAGAAATGTATCGAAGAAGGCGCGCATGTTTTTATCTCGGACATTCACGAAGGTCGTCTGCAAAAGGCACAAAACACGCTTGAAGTTGAGACAGGACGGCGGCCCGGTTATGCGATTTGTAATGTCACGCAACAGGATGATGTAGATGGCTTAATAAATTCTGCTGCAAAATCACTTGGCGGGGTTGATGTCGTCATCAATAATGCAGGATTAGGCGGAACAGCTGACCTCGTCGATATGACGGATGAGCAATGGAGTGCTGTCTTGGACGTGACGCTGAATGGTTGTTTCCGCATCAATCGCGCGGCGATGCAATATATGAAAGACAATGATGGCGGAGTTATCGTCAATAATGCCTCTGTCCTTGGATGGCGTGCGCAAAAGGGACAAGCCCATTACGCAGCCGCTAAAGCGGGCGTTATGGCGCTAACACGCTGCGCGGGCGTTGAAGGCGCGGAATTTGGCGTACGGGTCAATGCCGTGGCTCCCAGCCTTGCGCTTCATCCTTTCTTGCACAAAGTCACAAGCAAGAAGCTTCTTGCCGAACTTGAAGCCAAAGAAGCTTATGGCCGCGGCAGCGAGGTGTGGGAACAGGCCAATGTTATGATCTTCCTCGCTAGCGATTATTCCAGCTATATGACAGGCGAAGTTATTTCGACCTCAAGCCAAAGGGCATAAATTATGGTACAAACAATTATCGACAAACCGGGTGATCTGATGGGGCAGGAAGGCCTTAAAATCGGCCCATCTGACTGGATGGAAGTCTCGCAAGAAAGGATAAATACCTTTGCTGAAGCGACGGGCGATCACCAATGGATTCACGTAGATGAAGAAAAGGCCAAGCATGGTCCTTTCGGGACTACAATTGCTCATGGTTACCTGACGCTCTCACTCGCTTCTAAATTGATGCCGGAAATCCTTGAAATCAAAGGCATTAAGATGGGCATTAATTACGGGACCGATAAAGTCCGTTTTCTCAATCCCGTAAAATCAGGCTCTAAAGTTCGCGGGCATGGTGAGTTCATTGACATCAAGGAGGTTCCTGGCGGTTATCAATCAACCTTACGAGTCACTATTGAAATCGAAGGTGAAGACAAGCCGGCTTGTGTTGTCGATACCATTAGCCGTTACTATCAATAGGAGTTTATAATGTCACAACAGATGAAGGACGCTGTTCAAGCCTATTTTGATCTATTTAATGCCCAAGATGCCCAAGGTATTGCTGATCTCTACGCAGAGAACGCAACGGTCACGGATCCTGTCGGGACACCCGCGAAAGACGGCAAAGAAGCTATACTGGCCTTTTACACAATGGCCGTTAAAAATGGTGCACGGTTAAAACAAAATGGTCCAACCCGTATCGCAGGTAATAGTGCCGCCTTTGCATTTACAGTATCCGTCGGCGCTATGACGGATGTTGATGGAGACGTTGCGGTAGCTGTGGATCTTCCCAAAGGGGGTATGACTATAGACGTCATCGATACTTTCCAATTTAACGAAGACGGTAAAGTCACCGAGATGAAAGCCTATTGGGGGCCTTTGAATATCACTCAAGTCTAGGAAAAGTCATGCGAGATGCCCTTATAGTTTCCACCGTGCGTACGCCGATAGGGAAAGCCTTTCGAGGTGCTTTTAATGATACAGAAGCCCCAGTTCTGGCAGGCCATTCTGTTAAACACGCCGTTAAGCGTGCTGGCATTGAGGGGACGATGGTGGATGATGTTATCCTCGGCTGTGCCGCTCAACAAGGTAGTCAGGCCTATAATATTGGCCGTCTAGCGACCTATACGGCGGGCTTGCCGCGTTCTGTTTCGGGCACAACAGTGGACCGTCAATGTTCCTCTGGCATGATGGCAATCGCGATGGCCGCGCAGACAATTATGACCAACAATGCAGACATCGTTATTGGCGGCGGCGTTGAGAGTATCAGCTTGGTTCAAACCAAGCATAAAAACGCCTACCGGGCTGTTTCTAAGGCGGCTATAGAAGCCGTTCCAAAAGCCTATATCCAGATGATTGAAACCGCTGAGATTGTGGCGCAACGATATGGTGTTTCGCGTGAAGCTCAGGATGAGTATTCGGCGCAAAGCCAAGCGCGTACAGCTGCGGCGCAAGAGGCCGGTAGGTTTGATGATGAGATAGTTCCGCTTGCATCTACTATGGTTGTCAAAAACCGTGAAACGGGCGAGATATCACAGCAAGATGTGACACTCGAAAAGGATGAGGGTAATCGCCCTGGAACAACTACTGAAAGCTTATCAGGCTTAAAGCCTGTCTGGAAAGACGGTCATTTTGTCAAAGAGGGACACTTCATTACAGCGGGGAACGCGAGTCAATTATCGGATGGCGCGTCAGCGGCCGTCATCATGGAAGCTAAGCTTGCCGAACAACGGGGCGTTAGCCCATTAGGGCGTTTCGTTGGTATTGAATTTGCGGGCTGTGACCCGGATGAAATGGGCATAGGCCCTGTTTTCGCTGTGCCAAAGCTGTTGAAGCGCCACGGTATTAAGATGGATGATGTGGGCCTTTGGGAGCTGAATGAAGCCTTTGCTGTTCAGGTTATCTACTGTCGAGACCGTTTGGGAATTCCTAATGAGAAGCTAAATGTAAATGGTGGCGCAATCTCTATTGGTCACCCCTTTGGCATGAGCGGTGCCCGAATGGTCGGTCATGCTTTGATTGAAGGTAGGCGTCTCGGAGTAAAATATGTTGTCAGCACAATGTGTGTTGGTGGCGGCATGGGTGCAGCTGGGCTTTTTGAAGTTTTATAAAGTTATCTGCTATGTCTACTTCATCTTAGTCCGCAATGATGATTGAGGTACTCGTTGGATTGTTCATTGTAGCTGCTGTTTGCTTGCTTTTGCCGCAGACAGCTCACGCGGCAGGTTCAGCTATGCCGTGGGAAGCCCCGCTGACAAAATTCTCAAATCCGTTGAAGGGCCAGTCGCTAAAATATTTGGCACGATTGTCATTATCATGACGGGACTTGGCCTTGCCTTTGGTGATGCGGGCGGCGGCGTGCGTAAGCTTATTCAGATCGTCTTTGGTTTGTCTATTGCCTTTACCGCAACAAGCTTCTTCCTGTTGACCTGCGCCCCTAAACTTCCTCCATTTTCTGGTAGAGTCTCCATCAACGAAGGAGACTATTATGCAGCGATCCCGTTTCAGTGAAGAACAGATTATTACGATACTTAAAGAGCAAGAGAACGGCCTACCGACGAAGGATGTTTGCCGTAGGCATGGCATCAGCTCGGAGCAGGCTTCAACTTTCATGAGCTAGCTGCAATAGAAACGAATATGCGTAAAGCAAATTGGACACGTCGCCAGATACACGAAAGCTACTCTGAGATAAAGCCTTACTTAGACAAGGCAGAGGAGGGCGAAATTTGGGAAATGACGCTCGAACGAGTTGAGTTAGCAATGGACAAAGAGCTCAATGCAAGGGCACTAAAAGATTTCCAGTGAACTTACCAACTCAAATTATTGGACGTACGCGTCGCCTGATAACGCAACAAAGGAAAGTTTTTGACGAAATATTCGAAAGCGGAGGCGGATGGGTGTTAGATTTCTCAGACCGTACAATGGGTAAGTGGTTTGAGGAAGTAGTAGGTATTAAAATATTCGTAGATGAGTATCAACAAGAGGGCGGAAGCAAAGGAAAAACCCTTCGAGGCTTTACAGAAGTTGGTGATGGGGCATTAGTTTCATACGCATTACAAGAACTTTGGGCTTACCGCGCTTCTATGGAAACTACTGAAGACAGAAACCCTGATCGAGAAGTATACCTAAAAAACTGGTTGGATCAGTTTTGCAGTGAATTAGCTAAATTATCTGACACTGACGTAGCGAGCGCTTTAACTGACTTCTCCAAAGATGAAACATTGCCATTGTTAAGGGCAAATATTCAGCGTGACTTAATAGAGGGTAAGCCTCATGTGGCTATTGATCGAATACATACATTCACAGTAAAACGTCTAAGACACGCGCTATCCAAACAAGGCAAAAGTTTCGACAATTCGACGCCGTTGCATAGTTTATTTGGCGTTTATATGAAGGGAGTTAAAGAGCAAGATATGCTCAAAGGCTTCATGTTGGATGCTATGCGTGGTCAACACAAGGTGCTTGAAGCGCTAAACACTGCTAGGAATAAATTTTCTTTCGCTCATGACAACCCTTTGCTGTGCGAGTCCTAAGCACGATATTTTGCAAAATCAATTCTGGCGACGCTCGCATATATTGATGAAATAGAGAAACAAACTGGACGATGATCTCCTCAATAATCGACAGTTTTCAATGCACTTATAAGCCTTTTCCTATCACGACGATCATATCGCTTAGTCGTATTAATATGTGAGTGATTAGCAATATCCATAGCGTCCTCGATAGACCCGCCGCCTTCAAGAAAGCGAGTAATTCCAGTGGCTCTAAAGGTATGGTTTGAAATTTTACCTTCTAGGCCGGCCTTTTTTGCGCGGGCAATTATCATGCGGCGGGAGTTTATGCGATCATACGGTTTGCCAGAGAGCCTTCCATTGCGATTAGCTGACTGGAAGAGGGGAGCCATTTTGTCTTTCAGGCCGCAATATTCGATATATTTCAGCCGGTGTCTCGTATTCGAGGGTCGTTTACTTTTGAGCGATTATAAGCCGCTCATCTGTTTCTCACGGCCCCTTAA
>CAZKHC010000023.1:0-10011 GCA_964552135.1 uncultured Algimonas sp.
TTATCAAAACCCGCCGCCAATCCCACAGGGTTTGGGAGATCTAATCCGCCGACAGAAGTTTTTAAGACATCCGATGTAATAACGCCCGTCTTCGGCCCCAGTCCAGCCCGCAACAGTTTTACGGTCGTCACATGGGCCCGCTCCGCAGGCAATCGGCGTAGCAGGGCCGTTCCGGTTTTATATATCAAGCTCATGGATTGTCTCAGTTCGCATTTAAATCATCGGGCAGCCTATAAGCCCCGTTTTCCGGCGAGACCAGCCAGACTTGCCCGATTGCCGTGAACGGAAGATCTGCGAAGAGATGAGGAAACTCCGCGCCGCCGCGAGAGACTTCATATTTCAGATTATCGCCTATCTTTGAGGCATCAACTTGGAGCAATGCCACATTCAGTTGATCGGCGTACCACTTATTCAGCGTCTCTTGCAGCTGGCCTGCACAAGAGAGGTGAATATAACCATCCGCAAGATCAACTGGGGAGCCTTTGAAAGAGGCATCCCGCTGAAATTCTGCCCACTGACCCAAAGTCAGGACTTTATATATATAGCGGTCACGTTTCATGCGATTCCTCTTTAACGATGCTTTTACTCATGCACATAGATAGGGCATTTGGAATATATCACGCACAGAAAACGCGCATTACCCGCCTGTCACCTCTTCTAACATAAGGCAGACTCGCCCTCTATATGTCGTGGAAGGCAGTAGTCCCTCACGAAATTAACTGAGAGGGAATTACTATGCGCAATTTTGCGAAAATTTTAGGGGGAGTTGCTGTTTTAGCCGCTCTCCCATCATTGGGCTGGGCGCAAGATGCACCAGACCCAGGTCTATCAACACAATTCATTTTCAACACTCTATTGTTTCTCATTGGCGGCTTCCTCGTCATGTGGATGGCGGCTGGCTTTGCAATGCTAGAAGCTGGCTTGGTACGTTCTAAAAATGTTTCAATGCAGTGCCTGAAGAACATTACGCTCTATTCTGTGGCGGGCATCATGTTCTGGGTGGTTGGATATAACATGATGTATGCGGGCACGACCCCATATTTTGGATCACCAATCCCTTATGCAATGGACTTCACGGCTGCTAACGCTCTTGCTGGCATGGCAGAAGAAGGAACAAACTATTCATCTTGGTCCGACTGGTTCTTCCAGATGGTTTTTTGCGCGACAACAGCCTCTATTGTTTCAGGTACAGTTGCTGAGCGTATTAAATTCTGGCCCTTCATCATATTCGTCACCCTTCTGACTGGTTTCATCTACCCAATCGTCGGTAGCTGGGAATGGGGCGGAGGCTTCCTTGATGCAAAAGGCTTCTCTGACTTCGCTGGTTCTACACTTGTTCATTCAACAGGTGGTTGGGCAGCTCTTATGGGCGCCATCATTCTTGGACCACGTTTGGGCAAATATGTTGACGGAAAAGTCAACCCAATGCCAGGTTCATCTATCCCACTTGCTACACTCGGTGTGTTCATTCTGTGGCTCGGGTGGTTCGGCTTTAACGGCGCATCCCAACTTGCGTCTGGGACAATTACCGATGCAGACTCTGTTGCAAAAATATTTGTTAACACAAATATCGCCGCAGCTGCTGGTGTCATTATCGCCGTCATCTATACGCAAATTCGTTACGGCAAAATTGATGTGACAATGGCGCTGAACGGTGCGCTAGCTGGTCTTGTTGCCATCACAGCTGAACCCCTAACTCCATCGGTACCTGTATCAATGTTAGTCGGTGCAATTGGTTCACTTCTTGCTTGCTTGACCGTCCCACTTCTTGACAAGCTTAAAATTGATGATGTGGTTGGCGCTATCCCTGTTCACTTGGTTGCTGGTATCTTCGGTACATTGGCCGTTGCATTCACAAACAATGACGAGAGCATCACTTTCGGTGTTCAGCTTCTAGGCGTTATCGCAACAGGTGTCTTCGTTTGTATCGTTTCAGGCATCCTCTGGGGAATTCTTAAAGCTATCGGAATGCGCGTCAGCGAAGAAGATGAGCTTGCCGGTCTTGACCAAGCTGAAATCGGGGTCGCAGCCTATCCTGAATTCGTCAACGCCTGAGGCGGCGACTACAATATCGCGCCGGGCCGCCATCGCGGCCCAGCGCACATAAATTCTACATCGCGAAAGATATCACTTCGAAATCCCCCCAGATGTAACACTTTAAAGAGCCCGGCCTATGCACTCAACCTGTGCAGAGCCGGGCTTTTTGCGCCTTAAATTTAGTCGCGCCTTAGTTACGCACAGCATTAAGACATGCCCGCACAGTCATAAGGCAATCTCCCGCCTATGGATTTCCCACAAAAAAAATTGAGGGAAAGTAAATGTTACGACTGATTAAATCAGCGGGGGTCGCACTTGTGGCTACACTCGCACCATCACTGGCCTATGCGCAAGAGGCCACTCTAAATTCCGGCGATACCGCTTGGATTTTAACCGCAACAGCTCTGGTCTTATTTATGAGCTTACCGGGTCTAGCTCTGTTTTATGGCGGGCTTGTTCGCGCCAAAAACTACCTCTCCGTCCTGATGAAGGTTTATGCCATCGCAGCCCTCGCCTCGATCGTTTGGGTTATTGCAGGTTATTCTATCGCGTTTGGCGGCGCTAATGGTTGGTGGGGCGGATTAGATAATCTATTCCTAAATGGCCTAAGGCGCGGCGCGCTTAGCGGATCTATTCCAGAATCGTCTTTCTTAGCGTTCCAAATGACATTTGCCGTCATTACACCAGCTCTGATTGTTGGTGCTTTTGTAGAGCGAGTAAAGTTTTTACCCGTCTTAATCTTCACAGCACTATGGGTCTTAGTTGTTTACGCACCCGTTACCCATTGGATCTGGGCTGACACGGGATGGCTCTTCGAAAAAGGCCTCACCGATTTTGCTGGTGGCTTGGTTGTTCACGCCACGGCTGGTATTTCAGCTTTAGTCTATGTTGTCATGCTTGGTAAGCGTAAGGGCTTTCCCAACGATCTTGAAGTCCCCCACCGCCCTGCAATCGTTATGATTGGTGCGTCTATGCTCTGGGTCGGTTGGTTCGGCTTTAACGGCGGTTCCGCGCTGGGTGCGAATGAAGATGCGGGCATGGCCATTCTTGTCACCCATATCTCCGCCTCTGTTGCGACACTTGTTTGGATTGCGATTGAAGCTATCACCAATAAGAAGCCAACACTTGTCGGCGCGGCAACAGGCACGATTGCAGGACTGGCAACAGTAACGCCTGCAGCCGGCGTAATTGGACCGGGCGGCGCTTTGCTAATTGGTTTAGCCGGCGGACTTATCTGTTATTTCGCTGTCAACTTGATCCGCGTGAAACTGAAAATCGACGATAGCTTAGATGTTTTCGCGGTTCACGGTGTGGGCGGTATTCTAGGTATTCTTCTTCTGCCATTCCTCTCAGCGAAAGCGCTCGGCGGAAATGGCGGCGGTGAGTTTATGACACAGCTTGTCGGAACAGGCGCGGTTGTTGCGTGGTCTGCGGTTGCCAGCTTTATCATTCTTCTTCTTCTGAAAGTTTCGCTCGGATTGCGCGTCACGGAAGAACAGGAAGTTGAAGGTTTGGACAAAAGCCTACACGGCGAAAGCGCTTATAACTAAGACGTTTAAAATTTATAAAATGAGATTAGCCCGCTTCATGGAAGCGGGCTTTTTATTTGACGTTTTAGGTATATAGTCCTATTGTTATTTCATGCTTTCTCACAGCGAAATTTGGGGCGCGATTGATCGCCTCGCCCTCAAACTCTCCATCTCGCCGTCCCGTCTTGCGCGCGACGCCGGATTAGACGCCACCAGCTTTAACAAATCAAAACGTGTGACCTCTGCGGGCAAACCTCGTTGGCCGTCGACAGAGTCCATTTCGAAGGTTTTGCGCACGGTAGATATGGAATTTGAAGATTTTGCTTGTATGGCCAAAAACAAAGGTGCGTCAGGCCCAGCTATCCCTGTAATTGGGTTGGCTCAAGCGGGGGACGAAGGGTTTTTCGATGATGCGGGTTTCCCCTGCGGCGGTTCTTGGGAAGATGTTCGCGTACCGGGTGAGCTAGATGAAAATGTCTACGCACTGGAGATCGCAGGAGACAGCATGGATCCAGTTTTGCGGGCTGGCGACAAAGTCTTAGTTGCGCCCAATGCAACGGTTCGCCGCGGCGACCGCGTTGTCGTCAAAACCACCGAAGGCGAAGTCATGGCAAAAGAACTCAGAAAATTAACGGATACGCGAGTCGAGCTTACATCACTCAATCCAGATTACGAAGACCGCAGCCTGTCCAGAGAGAATGTACAATGGATTGGCCGAATTATTTGGGTGTCGCAGTAAATCGTAGAAAAAACTGAAACTATTCTGGGGTTTCCCCATCAAGGAACATCCCCACATAATCACGAACATCATCACGATTTTCAATACGCGAGAGAGCCTCCTGGCCATAAGCTTGCAGCGTTTGTCCCAAATGATCCTGAGGCACCATATTCACTAGGTCTTCTAAAATAAAACTTGCTTCTTTTGTATCCTCCCAATCGTCATCCTTTAATGCCAGGAGTGAAAAGGCATAATTCAACGCGATCACGGCATCATTAGGTTGCTCCGTCCGGGCGGCCAAGAAAAGCGTGCGGCCTTGCGCGATACTGGCGTCAAACCACTTCTTGGCATTCTTATTCCCGGCCTTACGCGCAATAGCGAGATGCCAAGCGCCCATAAGCGCATCACCGCGAGGATCGTTTGGAAAATCATCTCTATAAGCCTGCACAATAACATGGGTCTTTTGCGGTAGTTTTTTCATCCACGCCGAAACATCGCCTGTTTCTCGGGTGACAAACCCGTCCGCAATGGCATGTTGTAGCCGCGCGTTTTGGTGCTCTGGATCAATCTCAAGCGCGGCTTTAGCCAATTTACGCGCTCGTTTAGCTTGCTTCTTATTTTTCTTGGCCTGGCCGAGCATAATTTCAGACAAGAGAATTTCAGCCGCCAGGGCTTGTCCGTCCGCAGTTTCAGATAATTCCGCCTGAGCGTAGGCAGCCGCATAGTTTCCTTCTTCCAATATCGCGCGAATATCGCCCGCGCTTTGCGCAAAAGCGGCCATCGTGAAAACCAGCGAAATCAGTAAACCTATGCTATACCGTATCAACATTACACGCACAGCTTCCCATAATTATGGGCAATCCGTAAAGAGCTGAGCTGATAATCTCTCGTTACGGTTTGTTAGGCTAAATCGCCGGATAACGCCGTTTCAATGAGCGTTGCTGTCTCATCCGGCCCGTAAATCGCCACAAAGGAACCAAAACGTGGCCCTTGGCTTTGCCCCAAACACACTTCGTAAATGGCCTTGAACCAATCCCTCAAATTTTCAAATTCATGGTCTTTGCCGACGGAAAAAATCAACGTTTGTAGCGCTTCGCCGTCCGTTTTTTCTTCATCCGAAACAGCGCGGAACTGCTCTATGAGGTCAGCTAGCGCGGCGCGTTCTTGATCCGTCGGCGCGCGGTAGGCCTTATTAGGCTTCACGAAATCCTCATAATAAGCCACCGCATAATGGGTAAGTTTATCCAAGCCAGGATTGGTTTCTGGCGTCGCATTCGGTGCATATTTGCGAATAAAGCCCCAAAGCGTCTCCGTATCCGACGCGTTCGCCGCGCTGACGAGATTGAGAAGAAGCGCAAAGGTAAGCGGTGGATTTTCATTGGGCGGCGTTCCGTTATGAATATGCCAAACGGGATTATTCGCGCGCTGCTTTTCGTCTTGGCGAGACCATGCGGACAAGTGCTGATAATATTCATCAACCGTCTTTGGAATGACGTCAAAATAAAGTTTCTTGGCAGCGCGCGGTTTCGCATAGTTGAAAAGCGACAGGCTTTCCGGCGGCGCATATTTCAGCCAGTCTTCGACCGAAATACCGTTACCCTTTGTCTTGGAAATCTTCTCGCCTTTTTCATCGAGGAACAGCTCATAGACATATTGCACGGGCGGATTACCGCCAAGGATTTTACAAATGCGTGAATAGAGCGGCGCATTATCTTGATGGTCTTTGCCAAACATTTCAAAATCGACACCCAGCGCAGCCCATCGCATGCCAAAGTCAGGCTTCCATTGAAGTTTCACATGCCCCCCTGTGACAGGAAGTGTAACTTCCCTACCGTCTTCATCGTCAAAGGTGATTGTACCCGCTTTCGCTTCCACTGATTTCATTGGAACATAAAGCACGCGGCCCGAGGACGGGCTAATAGGAAGGAATGGGGAATAGGTTGCGCGGCGTTCTTCGCCGAGCGTGGGAAGCATCACTTTCATGATGTCATCAAATTTTTCTAGCGCGCGAAGAAGATAATTATCATAGGCGCCAGCGCGGTAAAGCTCTGTTGCGGATTTAAACTCATATTCAAAACCAAAACTATCGAGAAAAGCGCGCAAGCGAGAATTCATATTGGCGCCATAGCTCTCATGGGTCCCAAATGGGTCTGGCACATCTGTTAGAGGTTTTTGCATAAATTCCGTCAGCGTTTCCGGATTTGGAACCGTGCTGGGAACTTTACGCATGCCGTCCATATCATCGGAGACGCAGATCAACCGTGTTTCAATCTTCCCGTCCGTTAGCGCAACAAATGCATTTCGAACCATGGTGGTCCGCACAACTTCGCCAAAGGTTCCAATATGCGGCAGGCCAGATGGGCCATAGCCCGTTTCAAAGACAACAGGCCGCCCCGCACGATCAATGCCGCGTTTCCTCTCTATATCGAGCCGCCGCAGAATAGCGCGCGCTTGATCAAATGGCCAAGCCTTGGATGTCATGAAAATATCGGATGTCATTGGCGCCGATTAGGCGGGCAAAGCAGAAGGGTCAAGCGCGGGGATTAGATGAGTTTAGGCTTAGCGCTTCCATGTGAAAGAAAGCGCTGCAGCATCTTCTTTAAACTTGAAGTCATCCGTCGTCGCTTCCCGGCGTTTATAGGATAGAGAGACATCGGCATCGCCAATCCGATACCCCAGGCCCGCCTGAGCATCGCCGACTATAATCCGGTCCTGCAAATGAAACTCTCCAGATGTAATCCGGTCGATGGAATTAGGCGACAATGTAAGGGCCTCGGCGTCCGCGCCGGCGAAGAAATACCATGTATTGCTTTTAAATTCTGAGCCTTCGCGCAAGTCTTCGCCAATTTCAATCATGGCACCAACAGCCGTGGAGCTACTCTCATCATCAAACCGCATGGACGCACTGGGCGTTAGCGTAAGATCCAGTCCCTTTTCGGATCGACGCCGAAATGTATCCGACACGCCCAGCTCAACAGAGTCATTGCGGCGAAAGCAGCCCTCGGCTCCGTGGGCACAGCCCGAGGATAAGTCCAGCTTCAGCATAGGCGAGCCCCCAATCGTTTCGAGGGGGAAATCAAGCCGCAAGCCAGAGTCTGTTCCCAGGTCTGAGGCAACGGGAAGATTGAGACTTAAACCTTCGGAAGGTTGGGTCAATTTGGAGCTATCAGGAGTCTCGGGATTGGTTTTGTCTTGCGCAGCAACAGGAGCTGCAAAACACAAGCAAGCGCAAGTAGTCAGGGCGGCGGCAAGCCCCCGTTTCATATATATCAGCGATGTTTGCCTGTCGTAAGGCATAATTCACGCGCGCTTTCTCCGTCCCACTTCACCCAGAGATGATTGAGGGTATTAACATATATATTTCTTATTCGCCACAAAATTGTGGTTCGACGAATAACGTCCACCTTTGGTTGTTTTATTCGGATCTCTATGAAGCCTTGATGAACAGTCAACAAAAAAGAGCCGCTATTTTAAATAGCGACCCCATATTTACTGTTTTTCCCCTGATTTCGGACCACTCAAGATCCATTTATTGCCCTACTGGCAGGCTAAACACTCATCATAATCGGTTGGCGCTGCGGCCTCCATTGCCTTTTCCATGTCAGTTTTGGCCTCAGACCCCGCAAAAGCAGCGCGCTGAATTGACTTGGACCGGCAATAATAAAGCGATTTCACACCTTTTTCCCAGGCCGTCCAATGCAGCATATGCAAATCCCACTTATCAATATCGCCCGGGAGGAAAATATTCAAAGATTGTGCCTGACAAATCTTTGGCGCGCGATCCGCAGCATGCTCAATGACCCAACGTTGGTCGATTTCAAACGCCGTCCGGAAGGTCGCTTTTTCATGCTCATCGAGGCAAGACAGATGCTGAACAGAGCCTTCGTTCTCTAAGATTGTTGCCCAGACACCATCGGTATTTTTGCCTTTGGTCTCGAGTAAAGCCTCTAAGAACTTGTTCCGAACCGTGAAAGATCCGGACAAAGTTTTATGCGTGTAGATATTGGCCGGAATAGGCTCGATTCCAGCAGAGGTTCCGCCGCATATAATCGAAATTGAGGCCGTTGGCGCAACCGCCATTTTATGGCTAAAACGCTCCATGACGCCCATATCGGCCGCATCCGGACAAGGCCCGCGCTCTTCTGCAAGCAGTTTCGACGCCTTATCCGCATCTCCTCTGATTTTCGCGAAGAGATTCATGTTCCAGCTTTTGGCCATGGCGCTCTCAAACGGAATGCCCTTGCTTTGCAAGAGTGAATGGAAACCCATCAGCCCCAGACCAACCGAGCGCTCACGCATCGCCGAATATTTTGCGTCATTCATCGGCTCTGGTGCATTCTCGATAAAGCTAGTCAGGACATTATCCAAGAAACGCATGATATCTTCAATAAAGCCCGGCACATCTTTCCACTGATCATATCGTTCGGCGTTTATTGAAGAGAGGCAGCAGACGGCCGTACGCTGACGATCATATTTATCCCGGCCTGTCGCGAGCATGATTTCGGCACATAAGTTGGATTGCTGAACCTTAAGACCCGCGTCGCGTTGATGTTTCGCGAGGGCTTGGTTTACCGTATCTGAGAACACCATATAAGGTTCGCCTGTTGCGAGGCGCATTTCCAAAATCTTTTGCCAGATTTTGCGCGCGTCAACAGATTTGATGACTTCGCCCGTGTGAGGGCTGATTAGTTCATATTCTCCGCCTGCCGCAACGGCCTCCATGAAAGCATCCGTGATATTCAGGCCATGATGTAGATTCAGAGACTTCCGGTTAAAGTCGCCAGACGGCTTACGGATTTCGAGAAATTCTTCGATTTCCGGATGATGAATATCAAGGTAAACGGCAGCAGAACCACGTCGTAGCGATCCTTGGGATATTGCGAGAGTCAAGCTGTCCATCACGCGGATAAAAGGAATAATGCCTGACGTTTTTCCCGCGCGGCCGATTTTCTCGCCGATTGAGCGAACATTGCCCCAATATGTCCCGATACCGCCGCCATTGGACGCCAAGTAAACATTTTCGTTCCAAACATCGACAATCGAATCAAGGCTATCGTCAACAGCATTTAGGAAACAGGAGATCGGTAAGCCGCGGTCTGCACCGCCATTCGACAGAACTGGTGTCGCCGGCATAAACCAAAGCTTGCTCATATAATCATAAAGACGCTGCGCATGCGCCGTATCATCTGCATAAGCTTGCGCGACACGGCCAAACATATCCTGAAAACTCTCATCGGGCAGAAGATAGCGGTCCAGCAATGTGCGCTTACCGAAATCCGTCAGGAGCTCATTTCGCGCTTTAACCTGTTTTGGGCGATCAGGCTTAGGCTTAAATTCTAACTCAGGCTCACGCGTAACGACCACATCGCTCATCGGAATCCCCGATGGCGCATTTGGGTCGTCTAAATCGGCGGCAAGTACGTCCATGTTCTGCGTGTCCAATTGATTCAACTCAGCGACAGCCTCAGCCGAGCGAAAGTCTTCGTTAGATTCATTCATAATGCTTTTCCCCAAATAATCCGCACAAATCTATCCCTTTCACGCAGTTTCGCGTGAGTTCCCTTAGAGACAATATGTAGGATGCACCAAAGTGTTCTACTACATATAGTGTTGATTTGCCCCAAAGCGTCAACACCTAGTATGTACCTTAAACACGAAAAATGGTTTCCAGAGTCTTAACCCCTTGGATTTTCGGAGTATTTTTTATCCGCGCCGAGGCTATCCACA
>CAZKHC010000023.1:10111-11307 GCA_964552135.1 uncultured Algimonas sp.
TCCACAGACGGCCGCAAAATGGCCTCTGCTATAGAAATCGAGTAATTACAAAGGCATGACTTGGTCGGTACGGGACCGAGATAAAATCAGGCCTTTTGTCATGAAAATTGATTCGACCCCGCGCCCCGCAGCGAAGGGGTCTCTCTTCACGGTCTGGATAGAGGGCAAGCCAGCGATTCAGAACCTGCGGATTGAAACCAGTTCTGTACAACTGCGTCCAGCCGTCTATTCAAAACACCATATGGCGCAAACCAGACTGGAGACCCTTGATACGCTTTTGCGCGACGTAGGAGCGGCCCTGATAGAGACATGAAAATATTACTCGTCACAGATGCTTGGCACCCACAAATCAACGGCGTCGTCCGAACCTTAGATAAAACAGTGACACAACTTCGAGACCGCGGACATGAAGTTGACGTCATCGCGCCAAGTGACGGCTATTTCACATTTCCGCTTCCGACCTACCCTGATATTCGCCTTGCGCCCTTTGCCTATAATGACGTTAAACGCCGCATGATTGCTTTTGGTCCCGAGGCTATCCACATCGCAACCGAAGGTCCGCTCGGACAAATGGCAAAAATGCTCTGCCATAAATGGGCTATTCCCTTTACGACCAGCTATCACACGAAATTTCCCGAATATATTAAAGCGCGCATTCCGATTATTCCGCTCTCCTGGTCTTATCGTTTTGTCCGCGGATTTCATAATGCTGGTGGACGGACGATGGTCACAACGCCGTCTATGGTAGATTTTTTAGAAAGCCGCGGCTTCACAAAACTCGCCCCTTGGGCGCGCGGCGTCGACACTGTCTTATTTAATCCCGATAAGAAAAATGCGCCGGAGGATGTTTATGCTGGGCTACCGCGCCCGATTTGGGTGAATGTCGGACGCGTCGCGGTTGAGAAAAATCTAAAAACCTTTTTAGATCTCGACCTGCCTGGATCCAAGGTCATTGTCGGGGATGGACCGCAATTATCGGAGCTCAAACGCAGCTATCCAGACGTGATGTTTACGGGCGCAAAATTTGAAACCGAATTAGCCCGGTATTTTGCCGATGCAGATGTTTTTGTCTTTCCCTCAAAAACCGATACTTTCGGGCTCGTCATCATCGAAGCTATGGCCTCCGGCCTGCCCGTCGCCGCCTTTCCTGTCTCTGGTCCCATCGATATTATTCCAAGGTCAAACGCAGGTGTCGT
>CAZKHC010000023.1:11407-18722 GCA_964552135.1 uncultured Algimonas sp.
CCCGCACCGAGCATAAGTCCGGGGATTTTTAAATTTGAGGCATTCCGATTAACATAGGCCATGGACGCGAGCGCGGCCCGAATCCAGCCATATGTCGGCTGCCCCACACGCAAACGCGGCGTGGATTGAAAAAAATTCGCCCACGCGCGATAGCGGTCTTTATCAGAACTTAATTTATTACCTTGGAACGGCAAGGGCATACCCGCTCGTTGACGCTGGAACGGCAAATTTCTCTTATCAAGACCAAGCTTTGACAAAAGTACAATCGTACCCCGGAGCAGCGGAGTTTCCAAGTCAAACAAACCTAACATTGGCGCGCTACATATGACGACATTGGGCCGAATAGCCCCGGACAAAATCGCATGTAATACAATCGTGCCGCCCATCGAATGCCCTATGGCCAGATGCGGGCGCGGGAGCAGAGGCGCAAATTCTTCTGCCGCATAGGCCAAGTCATCTGCATAAATTTGAAAATCTGGGATATAAGACTTCAGTCGATCCTCAAGTATTCTGTCGGATAGGCCCTGGCCGCGAGGGTCCACCATCAACACATTAAATCCACGTTCAATCAAATCTGCCGTAGTTTCGAAATATTTTTCGATAAATTCAGTGCGGCCTGGCGAGAAAATAATCGAGCCTCGCGGGGTATCTGTCACCGCCGTCGCGAGCATTACCCGCAAGCGGACATCATCGCGTTGAATATAATAGGTCTTAAGCCGCGGCTCTAAAACCGCGGGGACAGGCCGACCGCCGGGTAAGACGATTTCAGCTTCATCAAAATTTGGAAGTGCGGATGCCATAGACAAAACGCGGCACTCCAAAAGGCGCGCCGCGCAGAATTTCAGCTACATATTTGAGAAAATACTCTGCAAACCCATGGCAACCGACATATCGCCAGCAACCTTAAGCTTGCCCGACATAAAGGCCATCATCGGATCCAAGGATCCAGACGCTAAGGCAATAAAATCAGCCTTATCCACGCTAATTGTACAATCTGCTTCTTTATCAGCAACTTCCGCCGTCGTGCCAGTTGCAAAAACTTGGCCGCCTTCACCAAAATCAAACTTCACTGATTTGTCCAAACCGCCAGCTTTCCCAAGCGCTTCAGTCATTTTTGCTGCAATTTCTGCATTTTCCATTGGAATCTCCATCGATATAAAACGAAACTTTGTGCCCGATATATGGGGGCCCAAAGCCCCCGTGACTAGTGCTATTTTGGTTTCCTAAACTTCAATGTTGCACGGTCGGATTCGCCAATATTCCGATAGGCTTCAGCATTGAAGTCTGCCGCCTGCTCGCTGCCTTCTTTGGGGAGGCGAGAGCGCGGCTGAAGCGTCCAAACACCAAAAGGATGATCGGCCGTATCTTTCGGGTTTGCATTAATTTCGCTGGATGCCACAAACTCAAAACCGGCACGTTCCGCCAAGTCTTTCATGTAACTTTCTTGTACATATCCCGTCTGTCCTTTTGGGTTTTGGACCGCTGTTTCGGGCAAACGATGTTCAACGACACCTAAAATTCCGCCTGGCTTAAGCGCATCATAAAAGCGATCAAATGCATCTTGACCATATCCGCCGCCCATCCAGTTATGGACATTCCTATAGGTCACGAGAACATCCAATTTCTCCTGACCTTCAGCCATAATCGGACCGGAATCTTTCAAAAATGCCGCATATTCAATATCCCCATACACCGCGCTATCGCTATAGGCCGCTTTATATTTTGAAATACGCTCATCCAAACGCTCGCTCAAACCTTCGGGATATAAAACAGCCACATATTGACCGCCATTCGCCGCCAAATATGGGGCCGTCGCATTCGTGTACCAACCCGGCCAAATTTCTCCAAAACGCTTATTGGGACCCAATTCAAAAAATTCGAGGGTTTCTTTTGGATTGCGGAACTTATCGCGCTTCGCTTGGTCAGCGCGGCGCGGATGCGCAAGCACATCAGCAAGTGAAACAGCTGCCGCTTTTGTTTCGGCTTTTGACTCAGTAGGGGATGTTGAG
Organism: uncultured Algimonas sp.; assembly: GCA_964552135.1. GTDB lineage: Bacteria > Pseudomonadota > Alphaproteobacteria > Caulobacterales > Maricaulaceae > Litorimonas. The sequence continues at coordinate 13,417 of CAZKHC010000023.1, forward strand.
GTCTCCGCTCCTGAGCAAGCCATCAAGGCTGTAGAGGCTAATATAGCCATAAATGTTGATTGTAATCGCATGTTCGTCTCCCGATATTGCACAGTCTTTCAAGTATTCTTACTCTCTGGGCAGTCAGATAAAGCTGCTTTTTGGAAAGTCGAGTAAAATTCCCGTGGGGTCAAGCCGCTGAAAGACAATTACACCCTCCCCTCTTGAAGATAGGAAATCTAATTCCCACTTCGATGACGCAAACGCCGATGCTCGGGTTTGTTTAATTTGAACCGCCCATTTGGGGGTTCGTCAACCCATCGCTTTTTAAAGGATGACACCATGAGATCTTACGATTTTTCACCTCTATACCGCAGCTTTGTCGGCTTTGACCGTATGGCAAATATGATTGATGCGGCAACCGCGCAGGCCGCCAAATCCAACACAACCTACCCGCCCTATAATGTAGCGCGCCTGACGGAAGATAGTTACCGTATCGACTTGGCTATCGCCGGCTTCACCTCCGAAGATATTGACATTGAAACCCATGAAGGGGTTTTAACAGTATCTGGCGGGCAGACACCGCAAGCCGAGAATGACGCCGTTGAATATTTACATCGGGGCATCGCCGAACGCGGATTTGAACGCCGTTTCCAGCTTGCAGACCATGTCCGCGTTAGTTCCGCAGAGCTCGTAAACGGCCTGCTCAGCGTCCATTTGGTACGCGAAATTCCAGATGCGCTGAAGCCACAAAAAATTGCCATAAACGCACCAGACACAGCGCTTCAAAGCCCCCGGAAGGTAAAATCTGACGGAAAATTAATTTCGGCAAAATCTAGTAAATCCAAAAAGGCTGCCTAAATTTAGCTAATGACGCCAACTCACGGCAAAGATGCTCTCCCCCTTTGTATCAAAGCTGTGATGATTGCGCGCATAAGTGGCGCCGCCTAGCCAGTTCCCTCCCACGGCCGGGCGGCGCCTATTAATTTAGAAGCTCAAATATATCGGCTCCGCTCATTTTGGGACTTTGCCCCGTTTCAAACACCGATTGAACCGCGTCTAAAACAGCGGCATTCTTCGGCGCCTTTACGCCGACATCCCCAGCCCGTTTGACAATTTCACCTTGTAAATATCCAATCTCAGAGGCACGGCCAGCCTCCAAATCATCCAACATTGACGAACGGGCTTTTGCATCAATTTTTACAATTGACTGCATGATAATTCGATAGGGTAGATTGGGCAGGCGCAAGATTTTGAGTAAAGCCGCTGGAGAGCGTCCATTAAATTGTCCTACGATAACATCATTTTTTTCGGCAATCTCCAAGGCTTCTTCCACACAAGCCACAAGTGCGCGGCGATAATCCCGCTGAAAGAGGCCCTCGCGCAACGTCCCGCCAGATAAGATATTCAACCCATTATTGAGGTTCACGATCATTTTCGCCCATTGGTCGCCAATAATACCATCCAATATACGCACCTCTTGCCCGCCTGCAGTTAGGGCCGAGACAAATTCGCCGATAGAGGGCTCGTTTTCGATGACAAGGTCACCCGCCGTCCCGCAGTGAAACCCTCCGGGCGTGGTTGGCGTGATATTGAACGGTACAATCGCCGGAATGATATTCTCGGGCGGCAGAACCTGCCGTAAGATTTCCGGATTACGAATCCCATTTTGAAAACTTATGACCTTTGCAGTCGGAGCATATCGCAAAATGTCTTGCGCGGCGGCCTCCGTATCTGAGCTCTTCACGCAAAGCGCTACAAAGTCGGCACCTGATAAAGCCTGGGCGCGGGTTTGAAAATCTACCTTTTCAAACTGCAACATCGGCCGCTCGAAATGCGTCAGCGTCAAACCGTGTTGAGCGATTTGCGACGCGTATCGGGCTCGGCCAATTAATGTGACCCGCGCGCCGCTCGCTATCAAATGTCCACCCAACCAACAGCCAATAGACCCAGCGCCTAAAATTACAAACTTCGTCATAATTATAGACTGACACTCTTGAAGCGAATTTCAATAAAGAAATTTAGGTAGCTATATTCAATTCAGGTCATCAAGAATTCAATATCCTGCATAGATATTTTCTGACTGAAATGAGATAGATTGGATATGGCGGACACATCTGTAAATTCCAATTCAAGAAGTTGGGCCGAGATTAAAGCGGGTATGACTCGAGATGGAGACATATATCGGGCCAGGATTTCAGAAAATTGGCGTCAGGGTCGAACAGCCTATGGAGGCCTAACATCTGCCTTGATGTTAGCGGCGGCCACAAAACGCTTTGATGATTTGCCGCCTCTGCGCTCCGCATTGATTAATTTTGTCGGCCCAGTTACAGAAAACCCAACCCTCCATACCCAGCTAGAGCGCAAAGGACGCAATGTCACGAGCATCAGCGCGCGCGCGCAAATCGGAGAGAAATCCGTTGGGCGCGCTGATTTCATTTTTGGCGCCGCAAGGGACTCGAACATAAATGTCGACTACCCAGCGCCTTCGGCGCCGCCCCCAGAGACCGTACCATTTTTCACACCACCGGCCATTCGGAAGATGGTCCCCATTTTCTTTCATAATTTTGATACACGCCTCATCGCTGGCGGCCGCCCCATGCAGGGAGACGAAGGCTATATTCGGACATGGTCGCGCCATCTGGACCCAGCCTCAAGAACAGGTATTGGGTCCCTCCTGTGTATTGGAGATGTCTTACCGCCCGCAGCTATGCCGCTGCTGAGAAAATTCGCCCCTGTCAGCTCAATGAGCTGGATATTTAATGTCTTGGTAGACACCCCCGAAACGAAGGACGGATGGTGGCAGGTTGAATCCCGCCTGACAGCGGCGCGCGGCGGCTACTCTTCACAAGTCATGCGGATTTGGAACACGAACGGTCAGCTTGTCGTCGAAGGTTTACAATCTATTGCCATTTTCGATGGGTAATTAACGCTCCCGAAGAAAAAGCAAGCCTAACTATCAACTTCGGCATCAAGCGCATTATTGATAATAAATTCCCGGCGAGGCTCAACAACATCGCCCATTAATTTCGTAAAGAGATCATCCGTCGCATCAGCGGCTTCGACCTTGACCTGCAAAAGCGAACGCGCATTTGAATCAAGTGTTGTCTCCCAAAGCTGATCTGGGTTCATCTCGCCAAGACCCTTATAGCGCTGTATTTTGAAACCCTTCCGGCCGCCTTCGAATATAACGTCGAGAAGCTGCGCAGGACCTGACACATAAATCGGCTCATTTTCACCGCGGCGGAAGCTAGCCGTGCCTGAGTAAGTTTCCTTTAGAGACGGCGCTAGCTTTTGTAGACGCCGCGCATCCGCACTATCTCGGAATCCTGGGCGCATCGTGATTCGGTCCATGACGCCGCGCACATCGCGCTCAAACACAAGCGCGCCGTCTTCGTCATATTTTCCGGTCCAGCCATCTTCACCTTCATCCGCAATCATATCGAGTCGCTCCACAGCTAAGGCGATGAGGTCTTCATGCTCCTCGACATCCAAAATACCTGAAATCGCGATTTGCGCGATGGCGCTATCGGGTGCGCGGTGCTTCATACGGTTTAGAATTTGCTGCACAGCTAAGGCTTCGCGTGCAACGCGTTTTAAATCCTCACTCGCAATGACTTGCCCATCATCCAATGTTAGTGAGGCTTCCTTAGAACCCGCGTCGATGAGATATTCATCCAATTCGCTTTGGTCTTTAATATATTGCGTGTTCTTACCGCGCTCGACCTTATAAAGCGGCGGCTGCGCGATATAGAGATAACCGCGATCAATCAGCTCAGGCATTTGGCGATAAAAGAACGTCAGCAGCAATGTGCGAATATGCGCGCCGTCAACATCGGCGTCTGTCATAATGACGATCTTATGATAGCGGGCCTTATCCGCATTAAAATCTTCGCGGCCAATGCCCGTGCCAAGCGCCGTAATCAGCGTTCCAATTTCTTGCGAGGACAGCATGCGATCAAAACGCGCGCGCTCCACATTGAGGATTTTCCCTTTTAACGGCAAAATCGCTTGGTTGTGCCGGTCACGGGCTTGCTTGGCAGAACCTCCCGCAGAATCTCCCTCCACGATGAAGATTTCAGACAAGGCCGGATCGCGCTCTTGGCAATCCGCGAGCTTGCCAGGCAAGGACGCAACATCGAGCGAGCTTTTCTTTCGCGTTAAATCGCGGGCCTTTCTGGCCGCTTCGCGTGCAGCGGCGGCTTCAGCGATTTTCTGGACGATCATCTTTGCTTCCGCTGGGTGTTCTTCGAACCATTCACCAAGCGCTTCATTCATCGCGGACTCCACAACAGGACGCACCTCAGAAGAGACGAGTTTATCTTTTGTCTGCGAGCTAAATTTCGGATCCGGAACTTTCACGGAAAGTACGCAAGTCAGGCCTTCGCGCGCATCATCACCGGAAAGTTTTACCTTATCATTCTTCTTCGCCATGCCTTGGGCGTAAGTATTGATGGTCCGCGTTAGCGCCCCGCGAAAGCCCGCCAAATGTGTTCCGCCGTCCCGCTGCGGGATGTTATTTGTGAAGCAGCGGACATTCTCATGATAACCATCATTCCACCACATCGCGGCATCCACAGTAATGCCATCTTTCTCTGCGTGGATATTAATCGGACCTTGCAGAATAGCTGTCTTATTCGCGTCCAAGTGACGGACAAAGGCTTCGATTCCACCTTCGTAATAAAGCTCCGTCACGATATCTTCTTCGGGGCGTTCATCTGTGAGGATAATCATCACGCCGGAGTTCAAAAAGGCGAGTTCCCGCAAGCGGCGCTCGAGCGTATCTCTATCGAATTCAACCATCGTAAAAGTTTCGGAGGACGGCAGAAAACGCACCTTGGTCCCCGTTAGAACTTTGACGGAGCCATCGCGGCGATGATCATCGGGCGCGTCGCCGATAATTTTAAGCGGCGCGAGAGATTCCCCGTGCTTAAACTCCATATGATGCTCTTTGCCGTCGCGCCAGATTGTTAGCTGCAAGGAAACTGAGAGCGCGTTCACCACAGACACACCTACGCCGTGGAGGCCGCCTGATACCTTATAGGAGTTTTGGTCAAATTTCCCGCCCGCATGGAGCTGGGTCATAATGACTTCGGCGGCGGAAATACCCTCTTCAGAATGGAGGGCGACAGGAATGCCGCGGCCATTATCGCGGACAGAACAGGATCCATCAGGGTGCAATGTGACCTCAACGCGGTCAGCATGTCCGGCGAGGCTTTCGTCGATAGAATTATCGACAACTTCGTAAACCATATGATGCAGGCCAGAGCCATCATCCGTGTCCCCGATATACATGCCGGGGCGTTTACGCACGGCGTCCAGACCTT
>CAZKHC010000024.1:0-10567 GCA_964552135.1 uncultured Algimonas sp.
GCACCATCCGCGCCGTTAACGCCCGTCGCGCTATCATCCATAGAGTCAATCGGCGGCTCTTCAACCTCGACCGTGACAGTCGAAGTCGTACAATTGGTCGGATTCAGAGTCTCGCAAATCTCGTAAGTCAGCTCATATGTGCCAGCAGGCGTGCCAGGCGCAACATCAACAGTTCCATCTGGATTGAGCGTCAAAGCACCCGTTGGGTCAGCAACAGTTTCAGTTAATGTTACATCGGCTGGATCAACTGGTTGGCCATTGAGTGTATCATTCGCAAATACATCAATAACGCCTGTCGCACCATCCGCGCCGTTAACGCCCGTCGCGCTATCATCCATAGAGTCAATCGGCGTTGTTAGCGTAACCGACTCTGTTGCCGTTGTTGTCGGCAATGTTCCCGCATCAGGGGTACCTGAAACTGTCGCTGTATTCACCAATTGCGCATGAGCCAGCTGCGGCGTCATTATCAACGCAACAGGAACCAAACAAATCGAAGATAAAATTTTCTTTTTATATTTTTTAGCGCTCGTATTTTTAGACGCACTTATATTGTCGTATGGAAACATAGTCCACCACTCCTCAACCAACTTAACCCTTAAGGGTCATTACTGTTGAAGTTTGAGAACGCAGACACTACGCCAGCTACGAAACAGTGCTCTTCGGCACCTTCCAAACATTCACCTAGAGCGTGTATAGGCAGGTATGTTTTCTACTTATTTAAGAACTATGGTTTAAATTATCTAAACAGTTGAATTGGGCGAGAAATTAGTAGCAATAGAACTAGGCGAGAATAAATATCTTCAATAAACTCACTATAACCTATTGTTTTTTATGATAAAATTCTATACATTCAAATTCCCCTAGCGAATAGCATGAATAAATTCATCAGACAAAAACTGATAATGAGGTAAACTATATATTATTCAGAATAATATCCGGAGACTTTTGGCAACGTCCTGCCACATAAAGCAATCTTTAAAGTAGTTTAATTGAAAACTATAGTTTCCAAATACACCCTGGATTTGGAAGCAACGTCCAAAATGTCAAATAGTAATGATTTTATTTAATAATAAAAATTGCACTTTGATATGCAGATTTTACCGACTAAAATCTATTTCCTTAAAAGAAAATTCAAGCAAAGCGCCACTCCTAAAACCGGAATACAGTCTAATTCTCTTCGAACAATTTTGACAAAATATCTCAATGAGATTGTAAGCCAGAAATGACGATTTGATGGGTATCCTTCACCTCCTCCATTACGGGAAAGGTTGAGGTTTGCAAGACTCCCGGAAGCTTCGCTATTACATCCCCCAAAAGCTCTCGATATGATGCCATATCAGATGATCTAACTTTTAGGAGATAATCAAACCCCCCAGACAACATGTGACAGGCCAATATTTGTGGAGTCGCGATTGCCGCCGCATTAAAATCATCCAAGGTTACACTCGTGGTATCCTTTAACTTCACTTGCACATAGATAAGTTGGCCTTGTTTGATTTTTCGAGGGTCAAGGCGCGCCCGATACCCGAGGATGTACCCGTCCCGCTCCAATCGACGCAAACGTTGCAAACAGGGCGTCTTACTTAAATTTACGCGCTTCGCCAAATCAACGACGGACATGCGTCCAGATTTTTGCACCTCCGCCAATATTTGCATATCGGTTTGGTCCAATATTTTGTCTATCTTAATTTATTTGGCCTATTTTATTTATTTTTTTCATAAATTTAGACTATAAGACTTTCAATCAGATGAATATAAGTCACATAGCCTAATGATATTCTGGCATGATTTCATCGATGATTCAATTCTCCTGAGGACGAAATTTCAATGGGGTCAGTACAACTGAAAAGCTTCTCAGCATTAAACGAAGCGTTTCATGACGCCTATCTCGCCGATGAAGGCGGGTGTCTCGCCAGACTTCGCAATCTTACTCGGCTCTCCGCCAAAGACCGAGATGAGATAACACATGCTTCTATAGCGCTGATCGAAACCTGCCGAGCAAAAGCTGGCAATGGTGAGCTCTTTGATGAATTTTTGCAGGAATACGATCTCTCGTCTCCGGAGGGTGTGACCTTAATGCGCCTAGCGGAAGCTTTGATCCGAACACCAGATGATTCAACCGCCCATCTTTTACTCCGAGATAAATTGACCGATCGAGACTGGAAATCACATGAAGGTCAAAGCACATCCAGCCTCGTCAATTTGACAACTGGCGGCATGGCGTTATCTGCCGCTTGGATCAAAAAAACAGGTGGAACGGCCGCCATAAATTTACTCACAAGACTAGGAGACACCGTTCTGCATAAGAGCGTCACGGCAGCTATGGGCGTAATGAGCGGACATTTCGTTTTAGGGCGAGACATCAAACATGCTCTAAAAAAATCCAAACCCTATGAACAGGACGGATTTACCTTCTCCTATGATATGCTTGGCGAAGCAGCTCACACATTAAAAGACGCGGAGAAATATCGTCAAAACTACCAAAATGCGATTGCAGAGATTGCTAAGATCGCACCAAATTATGACGGGGTTGAATCCTCCCCAGGCATCTCGGTAAAACTCTCTGCCCTCCATCCCCGTTATGAATATCCTCAACGCGAGACATGCGTACCCGCGTTAATCAAATCCGTAAAAACCATGGCCCTTCTCGCGAAGGCGGCCAACGTAGGCCTAACAATTGATGCCGAGGAAGCGGACAGATTGGAAATTTCACTTCTTATCGCCAAGGCGCTCATAGAAGATAAAGAGCTCGAAGGGTGGGACGGATTCACGATAGTTGTACAAGCCTATCAACGCCGGGCGCCGTTGGTAATTGAAACGCTCTTAGCGTGGGCTAAAAGCGCGGGACGTAAGATTGCAATACGGCTCGTAAAAGGAGCCTATTGGGACATGGAGATTAAACGTGCCCAAGAGATGGGCCTAACAAGCTATCCCGTTTTCACCCGCAAAGAAAATACAGACGTATCTTATTTGGCCTGCACGCGTATTCTACTCGATAATCCTAATATCGTCTATCCCCAGTTTGCCACACATAACGCCGCAACGGCTGCTGCAGTCATTCATATGGCCAACCAAAGTCAAAACTATGAATTTCAACGCCTTCATGGGATGGGAGAGGTTCTGCATTTAGAACTTATGCAGCAAACAGGGCGGCTAAGCCGCATTTACGCCCCTGTGGGGGCTTATAGAGACTTGCTACCTTATCTCGTTCGCCGCCTCCTAGAAAACGGTGCAAATAGCTCTTTCGTCAATCAATTTTTAGATCAAGACGTAAACCTCGCCGATATGGCGCGCGACCCCATTGAACGCAGTGTTGAAAATGAAACAGCGGAGCATCCCTCCATTTCGGACCCGCGTGATTTATTTAATGGAAACCGATTATCTGCAATCGGCATTGACACAACCCAAACTAAAACGGCGCGAGAGTTATCAGGGCTTTGCGCAGTGCAAAAGCCGATGCTTGCCAAATCAATTATCAATGGCCGCGAGATAGACGGACAACAGGGAAACATATTAAATCCAGCTAATCGCAGGGATTTGGTTGGGACAGCGCAAGCGATATCTAAGGGCGCCTTAGAAAAGGCATTTTCCGCGGTAAAAAAGTCAAATTGGACGTCGACATATTCCGCCCAGAACAGAGCGGATTGCCTGTTAAGAGCCGCAGACTGCCTGGAAAATGATATGGAGGCCTTCATGGCTCTGTGCGTCCGCGAAGCCGGCAAAACCTGGGGCGATGCAAATGATGAAGTCCGAGAAGCTGTCGATTTTTGTCGCTATTACGCTCTGCAAGCGCTCAAACCTGAATTTGAAACACGCGAACCTCTTGGAACAATTGCCTGCATCTCTCCTTGGAATTTCCCATTGGCGATTTTCTTAGGTCAAGTCACAGCCTCTCTCGCCGCTGGAAATGCTGTGATTTGCAAGCCAGCGGAACAAACCCCTCTCATCGCTTACAAAGCGGTCAAACTCCTCCATGACACGGGAGTTCCTAAAGATGCTCTTCATCTTGCGATTGGGTCAGGCTCTGAGATTGGCGCGGCAATAGCCGCCTCCAGAAATGTAGACGGAATTTGTTTTACGGGATCGACTGCAACGGCCAAACGCATTACCAAAACCTTGGCGGATACGAACCGAGCGCTTACCCCTCTCATCGCGGAAACGGGCGGGTTAAACGCGATGATTGTCGACTCAACAGCATTGCTTGAGCAAGCTGTGAGCGATGTCGTCGCGTCAAGTTTCCAGAGTGCGGGGCAACGTTGTTCGGCTTGCCGGCTTGTATGCGTTCAAGACGAAATTGCTGACGCCTTTATCGAAATGCTAGCCGGATCAATGGAAGTTCTCAAAGTTGGGGACCCCTGTTTGCTTTCAACGGATATCGGTCCGGTCATTAATTCTGACGCTCTAAAAATGCTCACGCAATATTCTAAACAAGCTCGAAAGCTGTGGATAGTCGCCGGAGAGTTAAGACAAGACACTTCAAAACATGATGGTTTTTTCTTCAACCCGATTGCCTTTGAAATTCCATCCGTGGATCAAATGGTCGATGAAAAATTCGGACCCATTTTGCATATCATTCGATTTAACTCTGAAGACATTGAGGCTCTGCTGACGGAAATTAATGCGCTAGGTTATGGGTTAACAATGGGTCTTCATTCGCGAATTGATAGCCGCATTGAACGCATCACAGAGCTCGCCGAGGTCGGTAATTTATATGTAAATCGTAACCAGATTGGCGCCGTCGTTGGCGTGCAGCCTTTTGGCGGAGACCGATTATCGGGGACAGGACCCAAAGCCGGTGGACCGCTTTATTTGAAACGGCTGTCGCGGCGTAGTGATGATGAGGTGAAAATTCTCAATACGCCAACACAAGAACTGGAAGCTGGCCGGCACATTATGAAGCCCATTGAGCTGCCCGGACCCACCGGGGAAGATAATAGGCTGAGCTTTCATCCGCGCGGGGTCATCGCCATTATTGCAAACGCCGACCATGACCTCTTAACACGCCAAGTTTTCAAAGCCGTGTCTACAGGAAACCAAGTGATTATTTCAGCGCCTGAAATGGATGAACGCGCGCGAGAGACATTTTTGCAAACTCTATTGAACGCAGGTGCGCCTATACATCTCATTCGTTTTTCCAATTCGGCGAATATTCTCGGCGTTTTAAATGAAGATATTCAAGGCGTCATCGCAGACGGGCCGCAACGAAGCGAAGTCGCCAAGCGGCTTTGCCTACGCGCGGGCGCAATATTGCCAATCTTATCCCTTTATGACGATATCGACCGCTACGTCATCGAACGCACACGTACCATCAACACAACAGCGGCCGGCGGCAATGCGAGCTTGCTGGCGATGTGAGTTTTTATGCAAGCACGTAAAACTAGCGTGTCTTGGTTTTTTCAATCCATTCCTCAACAACGCCATCCAAAATACCCAGCGGCATAGCGCCGTTTTCGAGTATCATTTCATTGAAATCCCGAAGGTCAAATGCATCGCCTAGCGCTGTCTCGGCTTTCGCTCTCATATCCAAAATCGCGAGCTGCCCGGTTTTATAGGCGGTCGCTTGTCCCGGCCAAACAACATAGCGTTCAATCTCGCGGGTAACCTCAGCTTCTGTCATACCAGTCTTTGACATCATATAATCTATGGCTTGTTCACGACTCCAACGTTTGTGATGAAGACCAGTATCCACCACCAGCCGCACCGCGCGAAACATCTCAGCTTGAAGACGACCTAGGTCCCATAACGGATTATCCTCATATAGCCCCATATCTTCTGCTGCGATACGTTCCGCATAGAGAGCCCAACCTTCTGTATAGGCCGTAAAAGGGCTCATTTTTCGCAAAATTGGGACCTTTTCAATCATCATAGCCCGGCTAATTTGAAAATGGTGACCCGGCGCGGCCTCATGATATAAAAGTGTCGGTAGCGTCCATTTCGGATTATCTGCGGTGTCTTTGAGATTAATATAAAACCGTCCCGGACGTTTTCCATCCAACGAGGGTCCACTGTAATAACCACCCGGCGAACTGTCCTGGGAATAAACAGGAACGCGCAAAATCTCGAGCTCTTGGGGCGGGAGCGTAATGAAGTAATCACCTGCCTTGCCCATGATGTCGGTATTGATCTCTTCAAGGAAGGCGATCATTTCTGCACGACCTTCATCCGTATTCGGAAAGATATGCGCGGGGTCCTGCATCAAAGCTTGAACTCGTTGGGTCACACTCCCATCCGTAATACCCTCCCTTGTTAGAATTTTATCCATTTCGATCTCGATGCGGGCAACTTCTGATAATCCGGTGTCGTGAATTTGGTCCGCCGTATAATCTGTTGTTGTGTTTGATCGCAGCGCCGCCGCATAAATTTTATCCCCATTTGGGATACGCCAAATTCCCGCATCAGAATTTGCCGTCTCCATAAGTTCTTCATGCAGCGCAATCATCGCCTCATATCCAGGAATAATTCTGTCCTCTACCAGCTCAGTCACACGCACCACATAGTCGGCCTTCTGGTCTTCCGTCAGTCCTTCCACTTTGTCGAGACGCGCCGGGAGCGTTTTAACGAGCGGGTTATCTGTAGCCCCGCCCTCGATGAAACTCAGAAGGCCAACGAGGATTTTTTCCAAAATGAAATCGGGCGCCACAACTCCATTATCTCTATGGTCTTCAACACGAATTTTCATTTCTTCCAAGACGCGGCCAAATTCATCAACGCGGCTTAAATATCGTTCAACGCTTTTCTCGCTAACAATTGCATGGGTATCCGTTAGGAATTGGGGGAGATCTACTGTCACGCCAGACAATTGCGTGATGGGATATCCCGAATATTCATATTCGGCAGAATTAATGAGGTCCTCGAAAAACCAATGGGTGATTTTCCACGACAGTAGTTCTTGTCCCTCGAGATCATCAGGCCCGTATTTCGCAAGCCCTTTTTGCGCCGCCCTTAGCTTTTCCAAAGATTTTTCATCTTGAGCTTTGGTGTAATCGGCGAGCTTATCGCTATGAAAATCCAGCGGCGTGTTATCAATCATCCCCATATAGGTCAGAAGTTCGGGACTGTCCGTTACCATTTTAATAGACGCTTTATTGATATAATTATTGACCCCAACGGGTTTGCCCCAAAACCAAACGTATCCACCCAATGCGCCGAGGCAAATTACCCCGCCAAGACCTAAAGCCGTTTTTTTAATCCACCCCATGAGACGCCTCTTATTTCATATCAGCGCCGCAAAGGTTATCTGACGCCTATCAAGATAGGTATAGATTTCAGCTAAAAAGTCCATTTTCTTCCAAATTTCGCAGGCCTAAAACAATCTTTGCGCGAAATAATTTATTCCTCTGGGCTTGCGTCTGATTAATTTTGAGTATTATGAAGTGGTGAGGGAGGCGCCTATATCCAATCCATACACATATGCTGGATTTATTTCTTACGCTCACGCAGACGAAGCTATCGCCGCGCGCCTACATAAAGCGCTGGAAACATATCCGATTCCGAAATCTTTCGCCGCTCAACATGGCCTTGAGCAGGTACGTAAAAAATTAGCGCCAATATTTAGGGATACAACCGAATTAACGGCGCATCATAGCCTCTCTGAGAAAATACGCGAGGCAGTTCAATCCTCTCGGTTCCTAATCGCAATCTGCTCTCCTGCGGCAAAGATGTCCCATTGGGTGAATGAAGAAATACGTCTCTTTCGGAGCCTGCATGGTGAAGGCGCGATCTTATGCGTGTTAGCAGAAGGTACACCAGAGACCTCTTTCCCTCCAGCTCTGCGCGAGGATGGCCGAGAACCTTTGGCCGCAAATATCGGCGGGGCAAAAGAAAATTTCAAACAAGGCACGACGCAACTCGCGGCTTCTATGCTGGGTGTTGGACTTGATGTTTTAATTCAAAGACAAGCCAAACGCCGCCGCCGCCGCATGCAACTCATTACAGCCTCCGCGCTCGCTTTTTCTGCCTTTATGGGCGGAACCACCCTCACCGCAATTGACGCGCGAAATGAGGCTCAAGAAAGCCGTTCGCAAGCCGAGGGTTTGGTGGAATATATGATTACCGACCTAAAGGATAAACTTGAGCCATTAGGCAAACTTGAGATTCTTGAGGGCGTCGGGAAAAAGGCAACAGAATATTACGACAATCAAGATATCACGGAGCTATCAGATGAGAGCTTATTGCGACAGGCGCGTGCGCGACATGTGTTGGGAGAGGTCGCCTATGACGCCGCACGCAAAGAAGACACGATCAGAGAAATTGGAATTGCTACAGAAATAACTACTGACGTTCTAAAACGAAATCCTGACGACCCGCAGGCCATATACGCCCATGCTCAAAGCGAATATTGGCAGGGGAAAATCTATTATGGGAAAGGCGAACGCGAGGGCGTTTTAGAGCATTGGAAAAGCTATGAAAAAAATATCCAAAAATTATACGAAAGTGACCCTTCGGATATTCAATGGTTATTAGAGTCTGGGTATACGAAAAACGCACTTGGAAACATTTCCTCAATTCAAAAAAAATATGAGCAAGCATTTTCTAATTTTGAACAAGCTATAGTATTTTATGATGCAGTTCTCAGCCAAGAGCCTGACCATCGTAAAGCGTTATCAGCAATTGCCAATAGCTATGGCGGCGCAGCAATTGCTTGTGCAGAACTACGGCGCCGGGATGAAGCCTTCGAGTTTACAAACCGTCAAATAGAAATCTACAGCAACCTCCTTTTACAAGACCAACGAGACTATCAAATACTCTACAAAAAAACCCTCGCCCAAGAGAGAATTTTACGACGTCAACTCGTACCGAAAAACTCGAACACTTATAATAAGTTAGTTGAAGACGTCTCTGAGGGCTTCAAAATCGCAACCCAACGCGACCCAAGTAATAGTATTTGGAAACGAAATCACAAAGAGTTTCGTGAAAAATTCTTATCCGAAAAATCTGTAAATCAAAAAAAACCATAGACGCTTAACGTCTATGGCAAGATTATGATGTCTCAATCGCCTCCGTCATCCCCCCAGCCACCGAAACCACCTGTTTCCCCATCATCGTTGGTTTCGTTCGTTTGATCAGGATCAATGATAATCGGCGTCTTCATTGTCCGGCCGTCAATTTTCTGCGTAATCGTTGCATGAAGGTTGAATTTCAATCCTTTTGGACCACAGCGGAAACGGTTCTTCATAAGAAGCGCATTATTGCTTTCCATAGTCGCGATTTTCACAAAATTACAGGTCATATCATTAGGATCATTGACCGTGCTGAACTGAATATCTTTGGAGAACTTCCAAGCTTTTTGGTCAAAGTAGTAAAGCATCCAAACAGGCTTTTTCACCGTCAGATCTAACGGACCTTCGGGGGTTGGGCCTTGTTTGAAATGATTATCGAAATATTCGATATAGTCGTCGAAAATCGCAACAGGGTCATGTTTCGTCAAATTGCGATTAAACATATACCCCGGCAGGTCTTTATGGAGCCGTCTCGCAAGAGAGGCTACTTTTGGCGCTCTCATAAGCTCTCGCCGAATTTCGCCCGCACTATTTATCCCAACTATAATTGGCAATAAAATTGGCGTGCGACCCGGCCTGTCTTTCTGGTATTCATCCCAAGATTTCAGGTAGGTCTGATTACCTTGAAGTTCACTTTTCTTTGGCGGTCTGGTTTTTAGTTTTGGCATTTGTGCCTCCATAATGCAGGGTGGATGAGCCATAATTAGCTCTTTTGGTTTAGGTCATCTATGACCCCCATCACGCGGTTCTTCGCCCCGTTGATTTCTTTATGCGTTTTGTATTGGATGAGCCTTCTCTTGTTCGAGGATATAGGTAATCGCCATGGCCAAATTTGCCGCTTCTTGCTTATTGAAAATTTTATAACCGGCGAAATGGACGCCTAAGAGCTGACCGGTTTGAATATCGAGAATGGGGGAGCCTGAATTACCCGTCATTGTCGAGGCGTTGTGACTGATCGCGGGCATAGCAAATTCATTCTCGTCATCCTCAGCTACCATCGTCTCAACCCCAAAGGGGGAGTCCGTATCGGTAGAATGTCTAAATATCTGTCCTTGGCTAATGCGTTTAACGGCAAAGACAGGATCTTCTTCCAGCAGCGAAAGAAGTTCCGGGTCGTCAGGATCGAATGTGTCGGGATAGCCAATCACAACAATTTCGCGGCCTTCAAGGTCATCTGTCGGGATAGCATTCCGTCGAATAGGTATTCGGGATCGTACCGGTCTCGCAAGCTTATATATTGCCATATCCAAGCCCGGAATAAGAACGGGCGCACTGCCGTCAAATGCGTAAAAATCCGAAAGATCCTTGCCTTTTTCTGCAATGAACTCGATTCCTCCACAATCATCCCCGGTTAGATATTCTCCGTATATTCCATGGACATGACGATTGGTTGCAACATGATTTGGGGTCACCAAAAACCCAGTCCCGAAAGCATAATCTTCTGAATTCGGGACACCATCTTGGGCGTAACCAATACGTCCTGTCGCTCGGTAGGCGGATTTCAGGACGGCATATTGACCCTTTAGCATCTGAAGGTTTGAAGCTGTTAATTGCCCGGCCGTGCTAAG
>CAZKHC010000024.1:10667-16914 GCA_964552135.1 uncultured Algimonas sp.
ATTGACCCTTTAGCATCTGAAGGTTTGAAGCTGTTAATTGCCCGGCCGTGCTAAGGGGGCCAACAACATTAGCCGCCAGCATTGGGCTAGTTGCGAACAGAGTCCCTGCATTTTCTGGACGCTCTAAAGGTTTGATGGGGCGCGGCCACGGCGCCGTATTTTGAACATTTGCTATGCTGCGAGAGGGCGCTCTAGATCGCAGAAAAAGTAAGCCGGCGAGGCCCAAAGAGAGAACCCCAAACAAGCCAGTCATAATTTTCCATAGATTTGAAGCCCCCTCGCCAACGCCAGAAACATGGCCTGCAGCGGTTGTTTGCTTTATAATCCCGCCGCTTTGGTTTGGTTGGGTTATGTTAAGCTGAGATGAGTTGGACTGGGAGGGGTTTGACTGAGCAGAGACCTGCAAATTTGATCGTAAGTCAGCAAGCTCTGCTTCTAAATCTTGTATCTGAAGAGTTTGATTTTCAAGTATTTGCGTTTGTGCATTTTTTTGCGCCTGAAGTTCAATTTTATCATCTTCTAGTGTTTCAATCTGCGCCTCTAAGGTCGTGACTTCGGCTTTTAAATCCTCCGTTTCAATAGCCCAATTTTCAGGCGTCAAGCTCGTAGTCGTTTCGGAAGATTCATCAGAACCATTTTCTGGCTCAATCGCTGAAAATTCTGAGAGTTGATTAAGTGCCAGAATAGAATTGGCTTGAATCGGAAGATCCCGGACATCGCCATTATGCAAACTATAAATAATAATCTTCGCCGTTTGAAATCCTTCAATCGGGTTCGCTAAGGGATAAATTTCCGTTGTTCCATTTATAGGGTATGTTTCGATTTCCGTCTCACCGAGTTTTTCTAAGCCGGGTCCATAAAACTCGATTTTGAATGACTTCAACTTCGTTGATTGCTCAATATTATCATGAATAATAGAATAGCTATTCTCAGCACTATATTGCTGATTATATTGAACGGAGAGCTCTTTTAAGCTGGTTTGCGCCCAAGATTGAGCCGATGCTGACACAGATAAAACTGCAACTAAAATTAGCTTAAAATGCTTCATATGCGCCCATCCCCGGGATATTATTAGCAAATATTAATCCCTAATTAAACCAATTTATTTTCACCTACCATGACTGCCGTCACGCATAGAAAATTAAAAGTCGATAGATTGTTCTCCTTTGAGCGGGCTTTATTTTTCCCCGAAAGTCGTTATGAAACAACTATATGCTAGCTGAAAATGAAAATGATTATATTCGAAGCTATGAAAATGCGCTGGCCGACCTAAAAGCTACACCCCGCGATCAAGATATTCAACATAGAGCGGTTCTCGCCTTGGCCCGAGCGGGTTCATTGCACCTCGCATTGGCAAAGTATAATCAGTTTGGACTAGATACGGTGCGCCATCATGAAGATATTATGGCGCTTGGAGGCAGACTAACTAAAGATCTCTACCTCAGCTCGAACGGAGAAACCGCCTTAAATTTTGCGCGGGACTCCGCGCATAAATATGAGGGCGCCTTTAAAGACACCCAAGGTTATTACTCAGGGATAAATGCCGCCACCATGGCATTGATGGCCCAAATGCCAATTGAAACCATCTCCGATCGCGCGAAAGCCATTTTAGATATTTTGCCAAAATCAGATAATCTACCCCCTGCGGACCACTACTTCATCGAAGCCACTAGGGCGGAATGTCATTTGCTGTTGGATAATTTGACTCAGGCTCAAAAGAGTCTCGAATCCGCAATTTCATTTGATCCTTTAAATTACACAGCACATGCGACGACCTTAAAGCAGTTCAAGATGATTTTAGAAAAACGCGGCGAAAGCATTGCATGGCTGTCAAAATTTTACCCACCCACCGCCATGCATTATGCTGGGCATATAAATCTTGGCCTATCAACTACGGACCAAAAACGATTGAAATTATCGGTGGCGGATAAAATTCAACAAAATGACATTGGCTTTGGATATGGAGCCTTGGCCGCAGGATCTGACATCCTCATAGCAGAAGCTTTATTGGCCGAAGGCGGTGAGCTTCATGTTATCCTACCAAGCAATCAGAAAGAATTTCTAGAACATTCAGTAAAACCCTTTGGAGCACAGTGGGTTAAAAGATTTAAAACTTGTCTTACCCAGGCCAGCTCAATCAAGATTGCAACGGAGCGCGCGCCCTGGCCTCACCCATATATCAATCAACTCGTCGGGCAATTTGCGATGGGAAAAGCCATTTTACAAAGCCAGAAGTTTAGTGTCGCGCCCTGCCAACTCCTCATTTGGGATCGAAGTCCTAAATCGTCTTACACGTCGGTTCATGCAGCGGACTGGTATCGAACTGACAATACTCAAATCATAATTCCGTTAAAGCCATCCCGAAACCAGACAATGCAAATGAACGAAAAAGCATCCATCATTTCCTATGTTCTAAAATCATCTGACGAAACCCACTCTGAATATTTTGAGTCGGCAACCGACGCCTTTAATGCAGCAAAAGGGTTGCGAGCTGGGAAGTCTGAGTTACGACTCGGATTACACGTGGACATAGACGGAGCTGACTCTGAGTCAGAATTGAACAGTATACTAGAATATGGCCCGCCGCAGAGCACCTTAATGTCCGAATTATTTGCGAGCATTCTTGCTTACCAAACACCCGAGAATTTTAATATGAACTTCGCCGGATTAATAAGAAAAGACGAACAGTCCTACATTCGCTGTTACGCGGCCAACTCATAAAAACAATACATTTATAGTTTTTGGATTGCATTCTCCAAAAGCTCTAAGTCCTCCACAATTAGGGCTCCAGGATGACGTGAAATAACGCCTTTTTTTTGCAACTCACTCACCGTTCGGGATACGGTTTCACGGGTAGAATTTAGGCGCCGCGCAAGTTCCACAAAGACAGGGCTCGGCCGAATAATATGTCGATCCGGTTCAACGCCAATCGGCAATGACAATCGTAACAGTTCCGAACAAACTCGACCTTTTATCGACAAGGTATGTACATCCAGAAGGTCTGATACGGATGTTTGTAGTCGTGCCGCTAAATCCTCTGCAATGGCTTCGCACAAAGTTACATCCTGCCGCATTAATTGGAGCATTTTTTCCTGAGGGACTGAGCTAACCGTCAAATTTGATGTGGCTCGAATTTCAAAATTCGTGATATCCGCCGTAAATAATGACATCAGTCCTATAAATTGGCCTGGGCGATATTCACCCAACCAAGTCTCATCACCATCAACGGAATAGGATATGGCATTCGCGAAGCCAGACAAAACAAATCCAACTGTTCCTAAGGCGTCGCCTTGTAAACTGTAACTTTCTCCGGATTTAAGAACGGATTCGATAGATTGACCGGAGAAAGTCTCAAACCAACTTGTTTCTGCAAAATTGCCCATGCACAACGTCTATCAAATTTCATCGAGGGATAAATAGAATTTTTTCGTTTCCAAAATTTTATTTTTCAGTGTCAAAAAAAAACCAACCCTATGACGCGCAAAGAGTTGGCAGTTTATTCTCAGGGAATATGAAAATTCGCCATTAAAAATAGGCGAAAAAACTTGATAAAAGACAACGAATATGGGGGGATGGTATCCGATATTCGTTGCCCTTGCACTTTCTTATTTACGAGAGGGCGGACAAGTAATTAAGAAAGCACAATTCGAGTAGTTAGAATGCTAGAATAGGAAGTCATCCGCATCCATTTCTGCAATATCAGTATTGTCTAATCGCAGGACATCTCCATTACCGAGGTCAATTTGAACATGCGCTCCGACTTGGGTCATGACTGCTGCGATATCTCCAAAAGAACTAAATCCAAATGAAGATAGATCGATATTGTCATCACCGTCATCATCAAAGTCTGTGACACGATCAAATCCGTCGCCCGCAGTAAAGACAAATGTATCATCACCTGCGCCGCCAACGAGTAAGTCGTCGCCAGAACCGCCAGCAATCATATCGTCACCGTCATTACCAAACAATCTGTCAGCTCCAGATTCACCTCTAAGGTCATCATTGCCGTCACCGCCAATCAAGACATCATCGCCGAGTCCGCCTATCAACAGGTCTTCGCCGTCATTACCGCGTAGTCTGTCATTGCCATCTTCGCCTCTCAGATCATCATCGCCATTGCCGCCGAATAATTCATCGTCGCCAATATCACCTCTCAGGTCATCATTGCCATCGTCACCTCGGAGGGTGTCGTTGCCCGCTCCACCGAATAATGCATCGTCGCCGTCTCCGCCAAACAATTGGTCTTCACCTTCTTCGCCCAGCAATCTGTCGTTTCCAGCATCGCCTCTCAAATCGTCATCGCCTTGACCAGCCACTAAATTATCGTCGCCGTCGCCACCGATTAGATTATCATCGCCTTCATTACCGACGAGATTATCATCATCAGCTTCGCCGCGAAGGGTGTCATCACCTTCGCCGCCAAAGAGAGCATCGTCGCCGTCGCCGCCAAACAAGACGTCGTCACCAAGTTGACCAAGCAGTCGATCATCGCCTTCAGACCCTCTCAGATCATCATTGCCATCCTCGCCGAATAAGACATCATCGCCTTCATCACCTCTTAGGAAATCATCGCTATCGCCACCGAACAATGTATCGTCACCGTCGCCGCCAAACAATCTATCCTCGCCAGCATTACCCCTGAGAGCATCGTCGTCGTTTCCGCCAAACAAGACATCGTCCCCGTCGCCGCCGAACAGTCTATCTTCTCCGTCTTGACCTAATAATCTATCGTCATCAGCTTCACCGTTAAGAGTATCATTTCCAGCTCCGCCGAGAAGGTCATCTTCGCCGTCGCCGCCGAGTAAATTATCATTACCAGCTTCGCCTCGAAGATCATCATTATCAGCACCGCCGATGAGATCATCGTCACCGTCGCCGCCAAGCAACAGATCTTCGCCGTCATTACCGTACAAAGTATCATTGCCTTCGGAACCACGGAGATCATCATCACCGTCATTTCCAAACAACTCATCGTCGCCAGCATCGCCTCTAATGAAGTCATCGTGGTCGCCGCCAGACAATGTATCATCGCCATCGCCGCCAAACAATCTGTCCTTGCCATCATCACCGTTAACAATATCGTCGCCGTCGCCGCCGAATAAGACATCGTCATCGCCGCCACCAGATAGAGTATCGTTACCGTCTTGGCCTCGAACAACATCTATACCAGTTCCGGCGTCCACAATATCGTCAGAGTTTCCTGCTCGAATATCATCTTCGTCAAACTGCCCCGTGATAACATCTGCGCCGGCCGTACCAACGATGAAGTTAACGGCTCCAGTGATAGTAACCGTCAGAACAATACTGGCAGTTCCATCTGCAGAACTAACTGTGATTGAATCCGTCGTCGTCTCACCAATTTCCAAGGCTTGAACCGAAGCATTGCTGCTATCTAGCGTATAGGTCCATGTACCATCCGGTAGAACTTCGAAGGTCCCAAAGCCGTTATCGCTAGGATCACTCGCTGTAATGGCCGCAAAGACGGACTCCCCGGTGTCGGCATCACTAATAGTGAGTGTACCTGTCGCTGGAGTTATGTTGTCTTCAATGACATCCCCTGTCGAAACACCGCCTACAACTGCATCGTCATTCGTGCCGATAATCGTGATGGTTGCCGTTTGCGCAATAAGACCGCCGTCGCCATCAATGATATCATAACCAATCGTAATCGTTTCCGTTGCGCCAGCTGGCAAACTTTGAAAGACGCTATCAGATGGATCTACATTCAACGTAGTTCCCGCCAAAATGACGCCTTGCTGTAAGCCTGTAACTGAGCCGGCAACAATCGATAAACCAAGGCTATCAATATCGCTTGCGCCGGAGAGAAGGTCTACCGCGAAGAACGTCGAATCTTCTGCTGCACTTTCCGCGAGCGGACCAACCACGACTGGAGCATCATTTGCGCCGTCAATCGTGATGGTCACAGTTTGAGACGTCCCGTCTTCGGATTGAACAACAAAGCTGTCTGTTAAGCTGTCGCCAACATTTAGCGCGTCAACAACAGAGTTGGCGTCATCTAATGTGTAAGTCCACTCACCCATCGCATCGACAGCGTAAGCGCCGTAAGTCGCTGCGCCAGAAGCTGCTAGGAAGCTATCGTCTGTATTATCAACGTCAGCTGCAAACAGAGTTCCAGTGATCGCGCCGCCATCCTCAACAGAGGTGCCGGACACCGCGCCAGTGATTACAGCCGCATCATTTGCGCCGTCAATCGTGATGGTCACAGTTTGAGACGTCCCGTCTTCGG
>CAZKHC010000024.1:17014-18508 GCA_964552135.1 uncultured Algimonas sp.
CGCCATCCTCAACAGAGGTGCCGGACACCGCGCCAGTGATTACAGCCGCATCATTGACTGGCGAAATATCCAGAGAAGCCGTTGCCGCTGTATCAACAGTGCCATCACTCACATCATATGAGAAAGTAACACCTGTATCGTCATTGAGGTCAGGCGTGAATGTCCACCCTCCACCAGGATTGGCAACCAACATACCAGACGAAGCCATCAGGTTTACAACAGAAAGCCCTTCGACATCGATGTCTGTTGCATTCGCTAACAAATCGGCTTCCGCGATAATGATTGAATTATCTTCAACCACGACCCCTAGGTCCACATTACCAGACACAACGGGTGCATCATTCGCGCCGTTAATTGTAATGGTAACTGTCTGAACAGAAGACAATCCTGAAGAGTCAATTACAGTATAGTCAAAGCTATCCGTTGCTGTTTCTCCATCATCCAGTCCTTCAAATTGACCATTTGGATCATAGTCAAATGATCCGTTTGTATTGACTGTCACTAAGCCCAAAGTTCCAGAGGTATTGACAGTAAATGTATGGGAATCTGACGCATCTACATCAACGAAATCAGGCAAAATGTTGATTACGGAATCTTCTGCGCCATTCAAGACAGTGATATCTTGGGCAATCGGCGCGTCATTGAACCCCGTAATCGTGACGGACACAGTCGCCGTGGAGGTCCCGCCATTTCCATCTGAAATGTCATAGGTAAATGTATCGACCGCCGTATCACCAGCTCCGAGTTCCTGATAAGCACCAGTTGTACCCGTAAGGTTATACTCAATTAAGCCATTGGAATTAAGCGTAACAAGTGCGCCCCAATCCGTTGTAAACCCGCCTTGAGCCGCACCGCCTAGCGTCGTGCTACCGCCAGCGCCTAAGGTAATCCCTAGTGGCGCAGTCGAAGAGTCACCTGCGTCACCTCCGCCCGCAATTGTAAGTATATGACCTTCGGCATCTGTATCCGCGACAACACCACTAATTCCACTCACACCTCCAATGGCATCAAAAGTGAGGACTTGCTGCTCAGTCACGGCAATCGCATCATCATTGGCAATTGGATTGTCGTTTATGCCATTAATTTGCACAGTGATTGTTTCTGTGTCGGTTCCATCCAAGGACAGAACAGTAAGGGAGTCAGTCACCACATCACCAGCATCAAGCGCTTGGGTGTCAACATCAGTATTATCTAATGTGTAGGTCCACTGGCCTGTCGCATCGTCGAAGGTGAAATCACCATAAGTGCCCTCAAGGTTTGCGGCGGGCACGACTTGGAAGACATCCTCACCTGCATCTACATCAGAGACTGTGAGCGTTCCGCCAGCATCAGCATCACCAATAACGGCCGTACCCATGGAATCGACGCCAGATTCGGATACCATCGTATCCTCTGAAGCCGAGGCCGTGATCGTGGCGACATCATTTGTGCCTGTAACGGTGATGACAACATCTTGCGTCACCGTAGCGCTGGTTGGGCTCGAGTCATCCGTAA
>CAZKHC010000025.1:0-6677 GCA_964552135.1 uncultured Algimonas sp.
AGTCCGGGCGCAAATTGAAGGAGATCAGGGCTGGCAATAGGACCGATTTCAGCGCGGACATGTTTTACAAGGTCTTTTCGAAGAGCCTCATCATCTGCGCTGCCAGGAATTGTCGTGACATAGGCGTAAATGCCTTGGCCTTTAATGTCGTGTGGATAGCCAACAACGGCGGCTTCGGCGACGGCGTCATGTGAGCCAAGCGCGGCTTCGACTTCGGCGGTTCCCATACGATGGC
The DNA here is from genome assembly GCA_964552135.1 of uncultured Algimonas sp. Classification (GTDB taxonomy): domain Bacteria; phylum Pseudomonadota; class Alphaproteobacteria; order Caulobacterales; family Maricaulaceae; genus Litorimonas. The sequence continues at coordinate 236 of CAZKHC010000025.1, forward strand.
CTGAGACATTAATGACATCATCAACCCGGCCAGTAATCCAATAAAATCCATCGGAGTCTCGGCGGCAGCCATCACCCGTGAAGTAATTTCCGGGATAGGCCGAGAAATAAGTGTCGTAAAACCGCTGGTGGTCGCCATAAACTGTGCGCATTTGTCCGGGCCAGCTGCCTTTGATAATCAGATTGCCTTCCGTCGCGCCGTCTAGTTCATTGCCTTGGGCGTCCACTAAGGCGGGCTCAATGCCGAAAAAGGGTAAAGTCGCGCTGCCGGGTTTCATCGGCGTTGTGCCGGGCAAAGGCACTATCATCGCGCCGCCCGTTTCTGTTTGCCACCATGTATCAATAATCGGACATCTCTTTTCGCCGACCACGTTAAAATACCATTCCCAGGCTTCGGGATTAATCGGCTCACCGACAGTGCCCAGCAGGCGCAGGCTTTTGCGCGAGGTTGCGTTAACGGGGCCGTCGCCTTCGCGCATTAATGCTCGAATAGCGGTCGGCGCAGTGTAGAACAGCGAGACATTATGTTTGTCGCAGACTTGCCAGAACCGTGAGGCGTCTGGGTAGGTCGGCACGCCTTCGAACATGAGGGTCGTCGCGCCGTTCGCCAGCGGGCCATAGACAATATAGGTATGTCCCGTAACCCAGCCGACATCGGCGGAGCACCAATAGACATCCTCTTCTTTTAAATCAAATACGGCCTCATGCGTTAGGCTCGCCCAAACGAGGTAGCCGCCCGTCGTATGAAGGACGCCTTTGGGTTTGCCTGTCGAGCCTGATGTATAGAGAATAAAGAGCGGGTCTTCAGCATTCATCGGCTCTGGCGGGCAGTCGTCGGAAACGGTTTCCAGTGCTTCATGCAGCCAAACATCGCGTTTTTCATCCCAGCCAATGTCTGCGCCTGTGCGCTGCACGCAAAGGACCGTTTTGACAGGCTTGCCAGCTTTGACCGCAATCTCGCAGGCGGCGTCGCAATTGGCTTTGAGCGGTACGCGTTTCGTCCCGCGTAGACCTTCATCGGCGGTGATAACAAAATTACTATCGCAGTCGGTAATGCGCCCCGCCAAAGCTTCAGGAGAAAATCCGCCAAAGACGACTGAATGCACAGCGCCTATCCGCGCGCAGGCTAGCATGGCAAAGGCGGCTTCGGGGATCATTGGCATGTAAATCGTGACGCGGTCACCTTTCTTGACGCCGCGTGCCTTCATCACATTGGCAAAGCGGCAAACAAGGAGATGCAACTCTTTATAAGTGAGCGTCAAACTATCGCTCGGGCTATCACCTTCCCAAATTATGGCGGCTTTGTCGCCGCGCGTTTCAAGATGGCGGTCCAGACAGTTTTCGGTCACATTTAAGACGCCGTCCGCATACCAGCGCACATGCAAGTCTTTTTTGTTCCAAGACACGTCTTTGATTTGTGTCGGGGCTTTCATCCAATTTAAGCGCTCAGCTTGTTCACCCCAAAAACCTTCCGGGTCTTGGATCGATTGGGCGTAAGCCTTTTTATATTTTTCGGGCGTTAGATTGGCTTGGGCCGCAAAAGCAGATGGGACGGGGTAGGCGATGTCGGACATGAGTTTCTCTGATGGTTATTATTCTGCCGTTTTGATGCTGGCATATGCGGCGAAGGTCAAGGGCCGCGCCAAAGCATAGCGCTTGACGATTCAAGACAATGAACGCTATTCAATATTTCTGAATAAAGTTCAGGAGAGTTTCATCCCAAAATATATCTCAAAATCTCTATCGGCGTCCGAGTCGTTTCTAAAAAACCGGGCCGACATGCTAAATTTGATTGAAAAACTGACGGAGTTAAATGCGCGGGCAGCTGCGCAGTCTGTGTCAAAGAAAACGCGTTTTGAAAAGCGAGGTCAGCTTCTTCCGCGCGAGCGATTAGCACGGCTTTTAGACCCTGGGATGCCATTTCTTGAAATTGGGAACCTTGCAGGATATTTGCTAGATACGAATGATGAGGCCAAATCTATTCCCGGCAGCACCATCATCGCGGGCATTGGATATATATCGGGCACGCGCTGCGCTATTGTCGTTGACGATAGTGGGATTAAGGCAGGAACGCTAATAACGGCGGGCGCTTGGCGGCTCGAGCGGATGCAGGAAATTGCGCTAGAGCAGAAACTCCCCTTTGTGCATTTGGTTGAAAGCGCTGGCGGGGATTTAATCAATTACACCGTTGAGACTTTTATTGGCGGCGGGCGATTATTTGCTAATCTTGCGCGCCTTTCCAAGGCGGGCATTCCGGTGCTTGCTATATTGCACGGCTCCTCCACAGCGGGCGGAGCTTATATGCCTGGTCTGTCGGATTATGTCGTAGGCGTAAAAGGTAGAGGGCAAGCTTTCCTTGCGGGCCCGCCATTACTCAAAGCCGCAACAGGGGAAATTGCAAGCGCTGAAGACCTTGGCGGCGCGCAGATGCACGCGACAACATCCGGTCTTGTGGATTACCTTGCAGAGGATGACGGCGAAGCAGTGTTGATGATGCGAGAAGTTATTTCGCGATTGGGATGGAAAACGCATTCCGCGGTCGAGCCCTCTGCAGAACCTGCATTGGATATTGAAGATATTGCCGGAATTGTGCCCATTGACTACCGCAAACCTTATGAAGTGCGCGAGGTCATTGCCCGTTTGGTTGATGGTTCAGATTTTACAGACTTTAAAGCGGATTACGGTGTCTCGACGGTTTGTGTGCAGGCGTCAATATTTGGGCAGCCCGTGGGAATCCTATCGAACAATGGCCCTATTGATCCAAACGGGGCAACGAAGGCTGCGCAATTTATTCAGCTGATGGATCAAGCAGGAACGCCGCTTCTCTTTTTGCAAAATACAACAGGGTATCTGGTCGGCAAAGCCTATGAGCAGGCGGGAATGATTAAGCACGGCGCGAAGATGATACAGGCCGTAACCAATGCGGATGTGCCGCGCATTACGCTGATGATTGGCGCGAGTTTTGGAGCCGGGAATTACGGCATGTGCGGTCGGGGCTATGATCCGGATTTTGTCTTTAGCTGGCCGAATGCGAAAACGGGCGTCATGGGCGGTGAGCAAGCCGCGACTGTCATGGAAATTGTTGCTGATGCTCAGGCTGCGCGGGCGGGCAAGACGTCAGACCCCAAAAAGCGATCTGCGCAACGCACAGCTTTGACGGAGCTTTTTGATCACCAATCCAGCGCTTTCTATACGTCGGGGCATTTGCTCGATGACGGCGTGATTGATCCGCGTGATACGCGAAAGCTCCTCGGGATTTTACTGCCTCTCGTTATGGAGGCACGGCGGCGAGAGCTGAGACCTAATTCATTTGGGGTTGCGCGGTTATGAGGTTTAGGTCTGTTCTAATTGCCAATCGCGGAGAAATCGCTTGCCGTATTATGCGGACGCTCAAAGAAATGGGTTTGCGGTCCATCGCGGTTTACTCCGATGCTGACCGAGACGCACTGCATGTGAGACTGGCCGATGACGCCGTTTATATCGGCGCATCTGCAGCCGCAGAAAGTTATTTGAATATAGATAAAATTATGAAGGCGGCAAAGTCCAGCGGCGCGCAAGCTATTCATCCCGGCTATGGGTTTTTATCCGAAAGCGCAGCTTTTGCCAGGGCCTGTAAAAAAGTAGGATTGACCTTCATTGGCCCGTCTGCTGACGCTATTGAATTGATGGGAGATAAGGCGGCAGCGAAACGCCATATGATGAAAGCGGGCGTTCGTATTCTGCCGGGCTACCAAGATGCCAAGCAAGATGATCCAACCCTTATCAAAGAAGCCAAGCGAGTCGGCTTTCCCCTCATGGTAAAAGCGGCGGCGGGCGGCGGCGGACGAGGCATGCGATTAGTCTCTGGTGCCGGCGAATTGCAGAATGCTCTGTCATCAGCGCGGGCCGAAGCGCTTTCGGCTTTCGGCTCTGATACGTTGATTTTAGAACGGGCCCTTGTCCGTCCGCGTCATGTCGAGCTGCAAGTTTTTGGCGATGCGCATGGCAATATCATTCATCTCGGGGAGCGAGATTGTTCTGTTCAGCGCCGCCATCAAAAAATCCTCGAAGAAGCTCCATGTCCCGTCATGACGGAAGAGCTACGTGTCCGAATGGGAGAGGCTGCTGTGAAAGCGGCAAAGTCTGTTGACTATGTCGGGGCAGGGACGGTTGAGTTTTTATTGGACGAGAAAGGAGACTTTTTCTTTCTTGAAATGAACACCCGCTTACAAGTTGAGCATCCCGTCACAGAAGCCGTGACAGGCTTGGATTTAGTGGCGCTTCAAATTTGCGTTGCACAAGGCGAAGAACTCGGCGTTACGCAAGACAATATAAAACTTACCGGACACGCCATAGAAGCCCGCCTATATGCAGAAGACCCAGCGGCAGGCTTTCTTCCAGCAACGGGACAGATTGCGCATGTGGCTTTTCCGGATAATGTGCGTGTGGATAGCGGCGTCGCGCAAGGGTCAGAGGTTTCGCCCTTTTATGATCCGATGATCGCAAAACTCATCGCCTCCGGCCCGGACCGTGAAACGGCGCGGCGAAAGCTGATAGCGGCCCTAGAAAAGCTGGTTTTATTCGGGGTGCCGACCAACCGTCAGTTTTTAATTGATGCTCTAAGGGCTGAGCCATTTGCAGCGTGCGACGTGACAACGGCATTTATTGATGAGGTGTTTTCAGAGGATGATTTAGCGGCGCATGAGTTGACGGAAGAGCGGGCGGCGCTTGCAGGCTTGACCCATTATCTGGCGCGACGTGACCAAAGCTCCGCAGCTATACCGCAAAACATATTGGGGTGGTCCAGCGCGCACCCTCTCCCTTATCCTATCCAATATGAAGAGACAGGCATCGAGATAACGGCGATTGGGGCGCAGGAGTTTAAGGTCAAAGCGGGCGAGACACTTTTTAATATCGTGCTTGAAGATTGGCGCGACGGACGGGCTCAATATAAATTAAATGAAAGACGTCAATTTATCGCTTGGCATATGGAGCGCCCGCCGCAGATTTTTATACAAATCGGCTCTTCCAACTTCCATCTAACAAATGAGCTTACAGTTTCGAACAGTCGGGTGGAGGCGGCGGGCCGGGGCGATATTCGCGCGCCAATGCACGGCGCGCTGACAGATATTTTCGTGAAAAAAGGCCAGGTGGTTGCTCTCGGCGCGCGTCTCGCAGTGGTCGAGGCCATGAAAATGCAGCATGATATTCTGGCGGATATCAGCGGCGAGGTGACTGAGGTTTTTGCAAAGGCGGGCACCCAAGTTGCGGCAGATGCTCCTTTATTCAAACTCGAGAGCTAAGAGGTTGCAAATCGCTTGCCGCGGGGCAGGCGGTCTCTGACTTCGCGCGCCAAATCAACATCCGCAGGGACGAGGTCCAGCTCAAGCAATTTATCTGGCCAAACCCATTTCGTCGCTTGGCCTTCTTTCGCGCGGACAAAGCCGTCCCATTGGCGGCAAAGGTAAAGCGGCATGAAAAGGTGAAACTCAGGGTAGGCAAAACTAGCAAAAGAGAAAGGCTGCAGACATTTTTCGCATGGCTCAATATTTAGCTCTTCATAAAGCTCCCGCCGCACGGCCTGCTCTGGCGTTTCGCCCGGTTCGACCTTGCCGCCCGGAAACTCCCAATGCCCAGCGAGGTCTTTGCCCGCAGGGCGCTGCGCCATGAGGATACGGCCATCCGCATCTATGAGCGCGCAGGCGGCAACCAGAAGCGTCTGTTTATGGCCCGAAGAACTAGGAACGGTAGTCGGCATTAATATCAATATAGCTATGGGTGAGGTCGCAGGTGTAAACGGTCGCCGCGCCGTCGCCGAGGCCAATATCCAGACGAATGATAATCTCTTCCTGTTTCATATAGGCGGCGCCATGTTCTTCGCGGTAGCTCTCGGCAGGCTTACCGCCTTCCGCCAGAACATGCGGGCCAATCCAAATGGATAATTTATCGCGGTCCGCTGGCTCGCCCGCTTTGCCAACGGCCATAACAATGCGTCCCCAATTTGCATCTTCGCCCGCAATAGCTGTTTTAACGAGCGGGGAATTCGCGACGCTCATCCCGATATTATGGGCGGATTTATCAGAGGCTGCCCCGCTGACTTGGACGGTGACGAATTTAGAAATGCCTTCCCCGTCTTTGACAACTTGTTGGGAGAGATCAAAGAGCACGTCATGTAAAGCGCGGCGGAAATCTGTCAGTGCGGTATCATCTGCCGACGTAATCTCTGCATGGTCTGCAGCGCCGCTTGCAAGCAAAAGCAATGTATCGGACGTAGAGGTGTCGCTATCGACCGTAATGGAATTAAACGTTGGACCAACTTCTGCCTCTAATAAATCTTGCAAGACAGATTGGGGCAAGCTTGCATCCGTCGCGACATAGGCGAGCATCGTCGCCATATCTGGCGCAATCATACCAGAACCTTTGGCGATACCGTTTAGTGTCACTGTCGCGCCGCCAATTTTCGC
>CAZKHC010000025.1:6777-13723 GCA_964552135.1 uncultured Algimonas sp.
GCAAGGGCTTTGCGAGACCAGTCAACGGGCGCGCCGGGGCAGGCATTTTTTGTGAACACGCCCGCGACTTGCGTTCCCGCTTGTCCGCGCAACACCCAAAGATCGGTTCGGCCCATATATTTGACACCCGCTTCTGCTGTGGCCATTTCAAAGCCGGCCAGCGGCGGAAGGTTGGGGAAATTCGCCGGGGCGAAGGGGCTAGTTTTCATTTGACTCATCTTCCGAAAGTTTTTCCTGAGTGTCTGCTTGAGCGTCGTCCACAGCGAGAACGTCGTCTAATATAACGACCTCTGCACCCTCGCGCAGCTCCGTCAATAAATCCTGAATCGCGTCAAAGGTCATGAAATTCGTAATTTCCGGTTTTAGCGTTTCAAAATTGGGCTGGGCAACGGGGCGGCGGTCCAGAACTTCGGCAATATGCCAGCCATATTCTGTTTCAAGTGGGCCGATCAACGCGCCTTTTATTGCCTGAAAGACGGGACTCGTAAAATCTGCGGTTAGCATATCTTGCGTAAAATAGCCTAAATCCCCGCCACGCTCAGCGCTTCCGATATCTATCGATTGCGATATCGCGATCTCCGCGAAATCTTCGCCCGCTTGTATTTTCCCCAAGAGTTCTTCGGCGCTGGCTTTCTCTTTTACCAAAATATGGCGCGCCCGCACTTCATCCCCGCGAGCGGCGAGTTTGGATTGCTCTTCGTAAATTTTCCGAATGGAGGTTTCATTGACAGTCTCGCGTAAATGCCGCTCAACTCGGATATTCCCCAAAATGCGTTCTCTTGCAGCGGCAAGGCGGATTTTTGCTTCGCGGTCGCCATTCAAGCCTTGGCGTTCGGCGTCCAGCGCGAGCAGGCGTTGGTCGATTAATTCATTCAAAATCTGGCGATAGTTTTCATCTGATTTGGGCAGGCGGACCCCTTCATCAACTAAGCCTTGTTCCTGCGCTGCAAGGTCCACATCCGAGGCGAAAAGCTCGGTTTCGCTGACCCGCGCGACAACACTATCGCCTCCGGCGCGCGCCACATTTTCTAAGGCAGGGCGGGTCTCGGACCCACTTGGACCGCAAGCCGAAAGGAAACAGAGTGTAAAAAGGACAGGACCTAAGGATTTCATAGCATCTCGTTTACGGTTTTTTTGCCTCATTCCACCATCACCAAGCCGTGACAGCGCGTTGACTTAGCGCGGTGCCATACCTAAGTCGACACAAACCAAAGCGCGGCCTGCGTAAACTGGCCCGCGAATAGCATTTCAGGACGTCTCATGCTCGGCATCGCCAAGAAGATTTTCGGCACAGAAAATGACCGGAAATTGAAAAAACTCCGTCCCTTGGTCGAGAAGATCAATGGCTTGGAGCCCAAATTTGAAGCCATGACGGATGATGCGCTGCGCGCGCAGACGGATATCTATCGCGAACGGCTGAAAAATGGCGAGACGTTGGATGATCTTTTGCCGGAAGCCTTTGCGACCGTGCGCGAAGCGGCAAAGCGAACATTAGGACAGCGTCATTATGATGTGCAGCTTATCGGCGGTATTACATTGCACCGCGGCGAAATCGCGGAAATGCGGACGGGTGAGGGGAAAACCCTTGTCTCAACCCTTGCGGCCTATCTGAATGCCTTAAGCGGAAAAGGCGTTCATCTTGTTACGGTCAATGATTATCTTGCCACCCGCGACAGCGAGTGGATGGGGCAGGTCTATAATTTCTTGGGCATGACAGTTGGCTGTATCAATAGTTTTGAGCCTTGGGACCCGCAGCGCCAGCAGGCTTATGATTGCGACATTACTTACGGCACGAATAATGAATATGGGTTTGATTATCTCCGCGATAATATGAAATATTCCGTCGAAGAGATGGGCCAACGCGGGCATATTTACGCCATTATCGATGAAATCGACTCGATTCTGATTGACGAAGCACGGACGCCGCTCGTGATTTCCGGACCAACCGATGACAAGTCCGACCTTTACCGCACGATTGATGCCTTTATTCCTGAGATTTCGCCGGAAGGTTACGACGTTGACGAAAAGGCGCGCACTGCGACCTTCAATGAAGATGGCACAGAGCAGATCGAGACAATTTTACGCGAACGCGGTCTTTTAGAAGGCGAGAGCCTCTATGATGTTGAGAACATCACGGTTGTTCATCATATCAACCAAGCCTTGAAAGCCCATAAACTCTATACAGCGGATAAGGATTATATCGTCAAAAATGGCGAAGTCGTCCTGATTGATGAATTTACGGGCCGTATGATGGACGGCCGCCGTCTCTCCGAAGGCCTTCATCAAGCGATTGAAGCGAAAGAAAATCTCGAGATTAAACCTGAAAACCAGACGATGGCGTCGGTCACGCTGCAAAATTACTTCCGCCTTTATGAGAAGCTCTCGGGCATGACGGGGACGGCCGAAACCGAGGCGTCCGAATTCGCCGATACATACGGCCTCGAAGTTCTCATCATTCCGACAAATCGCCCGATTCAGCGAATTGACGAGCAAGACGTGCTCTACCGCACAGAAGGTGAAAAATTCCAAGCCATTGTCGATGATATTGAAGAGGCGTCCAAAAAAGGCCAGCCCATGCTGGTCGGTACGGTGTCGATCGAGAAATCCGAAGCTTTATCGCGCTTTCTAACGGACCGGGGCGTTGAGCACCGCGTGTTAAATGCGCGCTACCACGAAGAAGAGGCGTCTATCGTCGCGCAAGCCGGCGTGCCTGGAGCCGTCACGATCGCGACCAATATGGCGGGCCGCGGAACGGATATTCAACTCGGCGGAAATCTGGATATGATGCTGGAGCAGCAGCTGACCGACGAGATGTCTGATTTTGAACGCGAACAGAAAACAACCGAAATTACGGCGGATATTGAATTTTTGAAGAAAAAGGCGCTTGCTGCAGGCGGGCTTTATGTTCTGGGAACGGAGCGCCATGAAAGCCGCCGGATTGATAATCAACTTCGCGGCCGGACGGGTCGTCAAGGTGATCCGGGGCGGTCTAAATTCTATCTGTCTATGGAAGATGATTTGCTGCGGATTTTTGGCGGCGAAAAGCTGAAAGCCATGATGTCGAAATTCGGCTGGGAAGAAGGCGAGCAGATAGAAAATCGTTTCATGACAAAGTCGATTGAGACGTCTCAAAAACGTGTCGAAACGCGCAACTTCGATATTCGTAAGAACTTGCTCAAATATGACGATGTCATGAATGATCAGCGCAAGACGATTTTTGAGCAGCGTATGGAATTTATGACGGATGAAGACGTGTCCGACGTCATTGAAGATTTCCGTCACCAGCTTGTAGAAGACCTTGTCGAAAAACATGTTCCAAAGCGCGCCTATGCGGAGCAATGGGATATTGAAGGCTTGGACAAAGCCGTCAAAGACTCGATTTTGATGGAATTGCCGCTGAAAAACTGGGCGGATGAAGAAGGTATTGCGGATGAAGAGCTTGAAAAACGGATTCGCGAAGCGACGGATCAGGCGCATACGCAGTTAACGCAAAATATTGACAAGGGCAGCCTTGCGCAGGTCGAAAAACAAATCCTGCTACAGGTCATTGATAAAAACTGGCGCGAGCATTTGCAGCAGTTGGATGCCCTTAAATCTGTCATTGGGATGCGGGCTTATGGGCAGCGCGATCCGCTTAATGAGTATAAGTCAGAGGCCTTTACATTGTTTGACGGCCTGCTGACGAGTTTGCGCCAAGACGTGTCCAAATCCATGATGGGGGCCTTGTTGGATGTACAGATGCGGCGCCAGCAACAAGACCAACAGCAATCCGGTCAAGTGCAACAACAGCTAGACCAAGCCCGGGCGGGCCTGGCGAATATGCAGGCCCAAGCGGCGCAGTCAGTTGCCGCACGCCCGCCGCGTTCCCCCATGGATATGGTCACGCAGGGCGGCCCAGTGGCAGCCGCCGCAGGCATTGGTGCAGGCGGTGATTTGCCCGCCGAGGCTTTAAAGGGCGTATCTCGGAACAGCCCGTGTCCTTGTGGTTCTGGATTAAAAGTTAAGCAGTGCCACGGCAAAATTAGTTAAGACTAAAAAGAGTCACCTCAGCACCCCAATGTATGAGGTGTGGCGTATCGGCCACACCCACGAAAAAACCTCTGTTTTTTGATATTAATATGACTCCGCCCCGTGTCGCATCATTCTAGTGCGCTAGCCGCACTAATTTGTGACAATTTGCGGGTAGCCGCTCAATATCCGCTGTCCGGCTTTGCCTCCAACCCTCTCTATCGACCATGAGGCGCTCATCAGATTTCATGAAGCGCACAGATTTTGCGGCGCATATTCAAAGGGAAATAACCATGAAGAAATTTACTCTCGCCGCTGCATTACTTGCTGCGACAGCCATTGCGCCATCTGCACATGCTGGTGATCTGTCCGTCTCAACGGGCGTTGACTATGTTACGGAATATGTTTTCCGCGGCCTCGCATTCGGCGGCGCTTCTGTGCAGCCATATGCTGAAGCAAGCGTTGGTAACTTCACGGTCGGTGGTTGGTTTTCAACAGCTATTGGCGAAGATTCTATATTAGCTGGAGATGAGTTTGATCTCTATGCAGGTTATTCAGTTCCACTAGACAGCTCTATCTCTCTAGATCTCGGGGCGACTTACTATCACTTCCCACAGGGCGGTAGCTTCTTGTCAACAAATGATGGCAATTCAGGCTCGTATGAAGTCTCTGCTTCTGTTGGCTTTGGTGACTTACCGTTAGCTCCATCCGTTACAGCATATTATGACTTTACGTTTGAGGCTTTCACACTTGAAGGCTCAGTCGGCCACTCTTTTGCGATTGGCGAGAAACAGTCTTTTGATCTTGGTCTGACGGGCGGTCTCGTTGATGTGTCTGGCGGGTCTTATGAATGGGCGACTGCGTCTGCGTCATTAGGTCATTCATTCACAGATGATGTGTCAGCTTATATTGGTGGCAACTTCTCAGTGAACTCATCTTCCAATACGCTAGATTTTGATCCTATTGTTACGACAGATGTGAATGGCAATGTCATTGACATTTCTGGCGGCGGAACAAGTGATAGCAAATTATGGTTTGGCGCAGGCGTCTCTGCTGGCTTCTAATTCCAAATTTATTCTAGAATTTTGACCTCGTTCGCCTTGGCGAGCGAGGTTTTTTTGTGAGGTGAATTAAGCCGAGAGGGAGCGGCCAATTCGTAGAAATTTCTCGCGGCGCGCTTTAATCAGCGCCTCAGAACTCATTTCGCGGAGAGATTCAATATTCTTAATAATCTCCGCGCCAACGCTTGTAATCGCCATATCTGGGGTGCGGTGTGCGCCGCCGACAGGCTCTTTTACAATCTGATCAATCACGCCCAATCGTTTGAGATCTTGAGCCGTAATTTTCATGGCCTTAGCTGCATCTTTGGCGCGGTCGCGGGTTCTCCATAAAATAGAAGCGCAGCCTTCCGGCGAGATGACAGAATAAATGGAATGCTCCAGCATCATAACCTTATCGGCTGTCGCAATCGCAACAGCTCCGCCAGAGCCGCCTTCGCCAGTGATGACGGAAATAAAGGGTACTCGTAGCGATAAGCCTCGATCAATCGACCGCGCGATGGCTTCGGCTTGTCCGCGCTCTTCCGCGCCCCGTCCTGGAAAAGCGCCAGCGGTGTCGACAAAGCTGATAACAGGCAGTGAGAACCGCTCTGCCATATCCATGAGACGAACGGCTTTGCGGTAGCCTTCTGGGTTGGCCATACCAAAATTATGCTTGAGCCGCGTCTCTGTTGTCGTGCCTTTCTCATGACCCATGACAACAACAGAGCGGCCGCGCAATTTTCCTAACCCGCCCAGCAGCGCATGATCATCGCCAAATTTTCTATCACCTGCTAAAGGCGTATAATCTGAAATCAGGGTTTTGATATAGGCAGAGTAGTGCGGCCGTGCTGGATGGCGCGCGACATGTGTTTTTTCCCATGGCCCAATTTTGGCGTAAAGGGATTTAAGCTCACTTTTGGCTTTTGCTTCAAGGTCGTCCACCGCTTTGCCCTCGGACAAAGCAGCTTCTATCTGGCTATCCAGTTCTGCAATGGGGCGCTCGAAATCGAGATATGTGCGGGCCATAAAGACTGCCTGTAGGTCCGTGAATAAAGGAGCGCACCATAGCGAAGCAAAGCCGCGGGTAAAGCTTATATAATGTAGGTTTTTGTACTGACTTCATGTCCATAACGCTGGACGAATTTGCGCTTTATGCGGCGCTCCCACCCAGCGCGGGGTCCGGGGAGCTCCGATTCGGCGTCGAGGACCGCGTCTGTGAACTTTTTAGACGTGAGTGGTTTACTGCCCTCCAGCAGATCGGCGGCGCGCACGCCTGCGCAAAAATCCCATTCACTGCAAAGGTCACCTAAAAGGATGTTGAGGTCCTCCGCGAGAACCGGATGCATTCTACGTTCAAAGCTCATCTTTAAGTCCTAAGCTGTCTTTTTCGTCAGAGCGGCGAGCGGATGATGATCTTCTACGAGCCGCTGCATTTGTGCGTCCAGCACATGGGTATAAATTTGCGTCGTGGCAATATCTGCATGTCCGAGCAAAGTTTGCACGGCCCGCAAATCCGCCCCGCGCTCGAGTAGATGTGTTGCAAAGGCGTGGCGCAAAGTATGCGGAGAGATGCGCGAGGCATCCAGTCCTGCGTTGAGCGCCAGTTGCTTTAACAGCTGCGCGAAACGCTCGCGGGTCATATGGCCGGACTTGCCCGAACTCGGAAAAAGGAAGTCTTCGGCGCGGGTTTTTGCCATGGCGGTTTTAGGCAGTGTTTGATCTCTTAGCGCGAGCCAATCTTCCATGGCCCTTACAGCCGCACTTGTTAATGGTACTAAGCGCTCGCGGCCGCCTTTTCCCCGAATGGTGAGACAAGGCGTGGCATCTGCATGGATGACGCGGGCCGCTGTATTGAGCTTTAGCGAGACAAGTTCACTTACGCGCAGTCCGCCTGCATA